>CAYNDU010000278.1:0-7761 GCA_964395615.1 uncultured Pirellulaceae bacterium
AGGATGCAATCTCATTATACCGCCAGGTCATTACCGAATTCGCGAAGACGCAAGTCGCCTCCAAAGCGGCAATGCGTCTTAAGATTGCGGAAGAGCAACTGGCCAACGGTGCCAACTACGGGACGGTGGACATCGACTCGCAGTCGAACAAGCAAGACCTGACGGCCAAGCCACCGAGTGACCCTACGTCGATCCAATAGGAACGCATGACCATGCAAGCTCGAATACCCCGACACCTGACGATTGTTCTCTCTCTCTTCGTAATGTTGACGGGGGTGAACTTCGCTTCCACGGCCTATTGCCAACCGGTGACTCCGCCCGCCATCGGTCAGGCGTCCGAACCAATAAACGCTTCCACACGCGACGCCGAAATCCCCACTCGCAGCTTGCTGGGAGTGCTCAGGGACGGGGGCCCCCTGATGATCGCGATCGGACTCTGTTCCTTTGTGCTGTTGGTATTTGTCTTTGAACGAGCGGTCAGTTTGCGACGCGGCCGAGTCATACCGCGGCCGTTCGTTCGCCGATTCCTGGAACAGCTTCACGACGGGCAATTGGACCGAGAAGGCGCCTTGCAACTTTGCGCCGAAAACAAGAGTCCGGTGGCCGAGGTCTTCGCGTCGGCTGTCCGCAAATGGGGCCGGCCCTCCGTTGAAGTCGAACAAGCCATCATTGATGCCGGGGAACGCGTGACGAACGATTTACGGCGCCATTTACGACTCTTCAACGGCATCTCCACCATCAGCCCGCTGCTCGGACTGCTCGGGACCGTCCTCGGGATGATTCGCGCTTTCAACGCGATCGTAAACGCCGGGGCGATGGGACGACCGGAGTTGCTGGCTGGCGGCATTAGTCAGGCACTCTTGACAACTGCGGCCGGACTAACGGTCGCCATACCAGCCCTGATCGCCTATCTCTATTTCGTGAGCCGTGTCGACCGACTGATCATTAACATCGACTCTCTTGGACAGCAGGTAGTCAATCTGACGTCTGCCGAAGCGAACGTGACAGCCAAGAAAGGACGCAGCAAGGCCGCCTGACCGCTCGGAAAAAGAGTCAACTGCCCCAGACTTGGAACCATCAACCGGACCACACCGCATGAGCGATTCTCCCAGACGACAACCTTCGACCAGAAATCGGTTACCTGTCGAGAATCGGCTCACCGCCACCCCGTGCCAGACCGACGCACCCTGCCAATAAGAACCGAGGGATTGGGACCCACGACCATGCCGCTCAAAACGCACCAAGACGAACAGCCAACACTCAACCTGACACCGATGATCGACATCGTATTCCTGCTGATCATCTTTTTCATGGTTGGCACGAAGTTCGCCGAGTGGGAAAGCCGTTTGAACCTGAAGGTACCTCAGGTGAAGCAAATCGGTGCGCTGGCGCCGGCACCGGACCGACGAGTGATCAATGTTTATCAGGACGGGCGAATCACGCTCGATCGAGACTTTGTAAAACTCGATGAACTCACGAACCGACTGGCGACGATTCGCCAACAGTACAGCGAGTTGGGCGTCGTTGTTCGTGGTGACGCCACCGGAGCGTTTCAACACGTGGCCGACGTGCTCGGCGCCTGCCGCGCCGCGGGAATCACTGACATGGGAATCTCCGTTCGCCTGGCACAAAGGAACAAGTAGTTCTCATGGGTCCTCAATTCCAGCAACTTGTCGCCGATTCCACCTTGGCGGCCCCTCTTCTAGATGGCCGAATGGTCGGGTTCGCTGTCTGGATCGGACTGGCCGTTCTCAGCGTGGCACTCCTATTGTTAATCCGGACCCACTGGGGCCAGGCGCGTCCCCTGTCCAAATGCGCCGCACTCTCGCTCTTCGCCCATTTTCTCTTGTTCATGTACGCCTATGGTACGCACCTCCTAAGTCCCACTGCAGAAGACCCACCGGATGTCGTGATGCAACTGTCGTACCTGGATCTCGATTCCAAACGCGAGGACTCGGCCGCGGAAGATTCGCTCGCGATGCCCTGGGAGAAACTCCCACTCGATGATCTGGTCGAGCCGCCAACGATCACTCCGGAACGTGTCCAGCCAGAGAATCCGAAAATCACACGCCGCGTTTCCACTGCCGAGTGGTCTGCGCCTGTCACGATTCGCGAAGATTCACCCGTCAACTTGCCGTTGCCGGAATATGATGACCGAATACCCGAGGCAGACAGCCCGCAAGTCACCGAATCACCGCTCCGCCAATCGGTGGTCCAGGCTGCGACGATCGAAAAACTGGAGAAACCTGTCCCCGATCCATTGCCGCTTCAATCGGAACTTCCCGACCTGCCGCGTTTCCAGGACCGACAGCTTGCCCACCCCAGCCGTTCGGAAGCGTCGGCGTCGGATGGCGAGGACCACCTCCGGCTCGAGTCCCGATTGCAGCAACTCGCCAACGTTGTCACGCGGAGCGAGACAGCGGATACGCGTGGGGCAACCGTCGATGATCTGACCGCCGCCTCGAATCGCGATCCGAAGATCCATCAGATGAACGGGGCCGCGGCGTCCCCCGAGTCTTCTTCAAGTTCGGACGCGCTGGCGGGTCTGGTCGACATTCCGAATAGCAGTGGCGGAACGTTTAAGACGGCGGCCACGCCCGAGCGTTCGGTCGCGGCCGTCGCGAAGAGCGTGCCCCGCCGACTGGGCGATGGCGAGGTCATGCCACGACCGTTCCGTCATCGGACTCTTGAGGCAAGCAACGAGGTGGCGCGACAACTCGGGGCCACACCCGAGTCGGACGCCGCCGTCTCGTCGGCGCTGGCCTGGCTGGCATCGCAGCAAGAGCGTGACGGGCATTGGGACGCCGACCGTTGGGGCGGCGGAATCGAGTCGAAGAACGCCGGCCATGATCGTCACGGTGCCGGAAGTCGCGCTGATACGGGAATCACCGGTTTGGCACTGCTGGCGTTCCTTGCTCGCGGCCATACCCACTTTGAGGGCAAATACCGAAAGACGGTCCAGGTTGGGCTCGAGTATCTCCTACGTAGCCAGGCGACAAATGGTAGCCTGGCCGGCGATGCCGCGCTCTATGCCAGCATGTACAGCCATGGAATGGCATCGTTGGCGCTCAGTGAGAGCCTGGCAATGACCGGTGATCTGCGAATCAAGCCATTTGTCGAACGTGCCGTGCAATACAGTGTCAATTCACAACATCCGACAACCGGGGGTTGGCGATATCAGCCGGGCGACCCCGGTGACATGAGCCAGTTCGGGTGGCAAGTCATGGCTTTGAAAAGTGCTTCATTGGCCGAAGTTCGCATTCCGCAAAAGACCCGAGAGGGGATGCTGTATTTCCTCCAGCAGTGCGAGCATGGCCAATTTGGAGGATTGGCCGGCTACCGGCCCGGAATGCCCAGCTCTCGCCCCATGTCGGCCGAAGCCCTGGTTTGCCGGTACTTTCTGGACCTGCGGCCCGACCACCAGCTGGTGGACGAGACGACCGATTATCTGCTCGGCGACCTGCCCGGGGACGGAAAGCCCAACCTCTATTATTGGTATTATGGCACATTGGCACTCTTTCAGAGACAAGACGCCAGCTGGGAACGTTGGAACCGATCGATGCAGGGTCAGTTGGTACCCGCCCAGCGTAGCGATGGGCATTTGGCCGGCAGCTGGGACCCTGACACCGTCTGGGGTTCCTACGGTGGCCGAATCTACAGCACGGCGATGGCAACGCTGAGTCTGGAGGTTTACTATCGTTATCTGCCGACGATTTCTCCCGACCGCCCCGCGGAAATCGCCAGGAATCCCCGACTTCGCTGGCGTTGATCCGGCCGGGCGCCTCGCTCGAAGTCCCCGCCGCGAGGCTGACCCGGGCAGAACGGTTTGACAGCCGAGCCTCGGCCAGTAGAATCAAGGAGGTCGGGGATTTTTTCGTCTACACCGCAAAGGTAGGTCCAGGTGACGCCCTTCCGGGCTGCCAACCCGCTTTCGCCGCCTTTTTGCGAATCCCTGTTCGTCAGTCGTCCTTCCTTTCGTGCGAGAGCGAAACTATGTTTGGTGGAATGCCTGGATATCTGGAACTATGTATCGTCGCCTTCGTCATCCTCTTGTTGTTTGGAAATCGACTTCCCGGTTTGATGCGTTCGCTCGGACGCGGCGTGGTCGAATTCAAGCAAGGGCTCCATGGCTCGGAAGATGACGGAGATGAGAAGGAAAAATCGCCGTCCGAGAAGATCGAAACGCAATGACCGGCCGACCGGCGTCGTTCGAACGATCGTGACAAGAGCGGACAGTGTGCCGCGACCTTCGCGGCACCTGCCGAGTACATGAAGACCACCGAACCATGGGGCTCCCGGCGTTCTCCTCGGTGCGTGGCGTTCGAGAGCCTCATCGGTGATCGCCAAACGTGGCGGTAAGTCATTTGGGCGTCACGAACACTGAAATGAAACGGGCCGAGCGACGGTCACTATCTGTTTTCTTTGGCAAATACTAACGATCGACGGGACCAGGTGCAGGGCCCATCGCCCGGCAGCCGGCGATGGCTCGGCAGCCCCACCGACCCCGACATACTGAGTAGTGAGGCGGAATCATGTTTGGAATGGGCATGCAGGAAGTGATGATCATTGGAATCATCGCTGTGTTGTTGTTTGGCAAAAGACTACCCGAAGTGGCCAAGTCGCTTGGGTCGAGCTATCGTGAATTTCGGAAAGGGCTCAATGACTTGCAGTCTCAAGTCAACGTGAACGATTCCTATTCGTCGTCCTCCTCCTCGTATTCGACCGACGACGGTCACTCGTACGGCGACGTCGAAGAAGAGGAAGAAGCGACGGCACCCAAGTTCGAACTCCCACCGACGGAAGAGGCGGGAGACGGAGTGGCATCAACTCCCGAGGACGAGTCGACTCCGACGGACGACGTCTCACGTCCGATCTCGGAAAAATAGCCGACACGCCGTGGCTGTTTTCAAAGCATCGTTCGCCCGTGCCCGAAGCGATCTGAGACGTTTCGTCGTCATGACGCACCATCCCATCGGCACGTGCCGTTATCAGCCTCCCTTACGCTCAACGCGCCCGCTTCGCACCATTCGGTAGCTCATTGCAGGAATGACGGACCGATCGGGAGCAACGTACGCCGAGTCGCCGAAATTCACCGTCACCGTCACGCCACCGGCAAACCGACATTGCTGAACCGCGTGATCGGTTGTCAGCCACTTGTGAAACAACATCTCGCGATATCCGGTTTCACGAGCGACCGGTGTGGCTTTCTTGTAGCTCTGGACAAAACGATCCCGGTTCTCGTGCCAACTGCGCCGTGAGCACATGAACATCGGCGGTGTACCATAAAGCGCATTCCAGAGGTCGCGGCGATCCCACAGGTCGGGAAGCTTGTTGTTGTAGTCTCCCCAATACCAGTGTGCGACGACGCAGTCGTGATAGACAAGTTCCCACAACGGCAGCCGGTAGCGATGCCCCGTCTGGAATCGCGCGACGCGACTCGGAACGTCCAGGACCGGTGTCGCCATGTCACGCCCGGCATCCTCGATGCGGTACGGTCCCAGACTCATCATTCCCTCAAAGTAGTGCACAAATGGCACGGCCGCATCGTGGCCCGTTTCGCTTCCGGTCACCATCGCGCAATCGTCACTCACGAATTTCAGCAGGGCCATGCGCAACTGTCGACTCTCACTGCGCGTCATCGGATGCCGGGAATCTTCACATTCCCGCCACGGAGCCGCCGTCGCCGTGTCGATGAACCGGGCACGATAGGAGTGCGTTGCAAGATCGTCCGGTATCCGGCTTCGAGCAAAATCCACATCGAACCGATCACATAACACTCCGCACGGATACCAACCTCCGTCTTTACCCTTGACCCTCCAACCCTTCACCCACGATCCATCGGCCTGGTGAATGATCTTGTCCGGCCACGCCGAGGACGTCCAATCCGGGTGTCGATAGGGCAGTCGCGAGTAATTCTCGGGATTCATGACGTCCTGAAAAATGTCATAGCGGCCTGTCAAAACGTTCATCGAATTCATGGCATCGATCTGAGCCGGCTCAGAACGACGACTCCACAACAGTCGCTCCATCCCGGCATCCTGCATCTCCTGCGCGAGAGAGACAGGATCGCGATCCCAGCACCAGATGTTGGCGGCCCCGATCAACTGATCCACGGCCGGATTCGCTCGGCGTTTCTCCGTCAGTGTGACCAGCCGTCCCGCCTGTTTTACGAAGCGCCGATACCGCTTGCACATCGCGACGTACCCGCCGTCCGGAATCGCGATAAACCGCACGCGCCGTTCCACCCCGAATTTCCCCCGTTGAGGTATCCACTGGTGTTCCAATGTCAACCGATTCTCCATGCGTGGAACGTTGATACGAGCGTCATCGGGCGTCTCGACGATTCCCATCAAACCGCCCTGATCGCGAACCACTCCCCAGAAACTCATGCACAATCCGTGGCCGCCAAACAGATGATAGTTCATCGCCTCAAGCCCGGCATCATCGACCGGATAACTGATACCCTCATTCACCGGCAGCACCAGAAAATCTCCGCCCTCGGTCACGAGGGAAGCGGGAAACGTCAGCGGACTGAGCAACTCACCTCGTGCGCGCAGCGCGAGTACACATTCCGGCTCGTCGTCCACGAACGTCAAGGAACCGTTGATCTGCAACATGTCGTCCGGCTTGAGCAGCTGAAACTGCAATTGATCACCTAGCGCCGCGGCCTTCGTAATCAGCAGATTCTGCAGAGCACGGTAGACAAACGTTCGACCGCCCGACCGGTCCGTAATCGCGAGCGTCCCGCCTTGAGTGTCGAACGTAACACCCAGATGGCGATTTTGGATATCGAGCTGCTTCGGTAAGTCCGGCGATCGCAAGTCGGCAATCGTGCCGTTTGGGACGAGCGAAACGTTATCGAACCAGGCGTGAATCGGTCCGGTTCCCATCAGTCGAGCCGTAATGGACGCTCCGCCGGCGGGAATCACGAATCGAGTTCGGACCGTTTGCCACTGCTTCGACGCAGGGATCGATCGTCCTCCAAATGACCACGATATCGCGCGGCGGTGCCCGTCGTAGAGGATTACGCCCAGAATGGCCGATCCCGCCCCTTCCCATCGCACGGCCGCGGTCATCTCGTAGATCTCGCCTGCGTCAACCGTCACCGACTTTTCTTGTGCGAAACTCCAGTCAGCCTTGCCGCCGTATTCGATCTCGGCCACTGCACCCCGCCGCGGCTCAAGGTCCGGCACAATACGCTGGAACCCGCGACCCGAACGGGCCCAAAAGGGTGCCCAACCGGTCGATTCGGTCTCAAATCCACCGTTCACGACCAGTTGCTCATCGGCAAGAGCCGGACTGGCAAGGGGCATGACCATCGCAAAGAACAGACATTTACGATACATCGCGAGTCTCCCCACCTCTTGTTGCAAGCCGCTTCTCTCCACACATTTGACAACGTCGCATCCGTTGTACGAAGTGTGCCACCGGTAGTGCGTCTCTTGCGACGTCTGTCGTCGCCTGCGGGCGTTCGAGCGTGAAGCGTTCCCGCATTGTATCGCGATTCGGTACGGTCGGCGATCGCGGAGCCAGGCGAACGCGACGTCAATCGAAACCCTTGGGACAACGGGAGCGAATCCGGTCGCGCACAAACGCAAGCCGGACCTTGCCGAGCCGCTCGGAGAGTGCTATTCTCTAACATCTTCCGAGTGGTCGCGAACGAACAACGGCGAACGACTCGGTCCGGGCGACTAGCTCAGTTGGTTAGAGCGCCGTCTTCACACGGCGGAGGTCACAGGTTCAAATCCCGTGTCGCCCACT
>CAYNDU010000279.1:0-7739 GCA_964395615.1 uncultured Pirellulaceae bacterium
GGAGCAGGTCGCAGCTAATGGCGACTCTCCCGGGTCGTATAGGGGGCGGATGTCAACGCACAGCAGAATGCGGTCTGCGCCTGTGATCGCCAGTGACCCGTCGTCCCTCGATTCCGTCGTTCCGCCGGTCCTTACGATTCGAGCGAAGCCCTCCACCGCATGGATGCTGCCGGGATACGCCTTCGTGAAGCGGTTGCTGTACGTCAGCCAGGCGTCGCCGGATGCACTCTTGATGTCGGTAACATGTTCCTTGAATACCTGGTCGGAGCGTTTGTTAATATCGGAATCCGCGTTGAACTCATTACTCAGCTCCCTGGGGCGCAGTGCGATTTCGCAGTCCAGCCTTGATTTCGGCGCCGTGAACAGCAGCACAGCCACGCCCGCGTCGCGCGAAACGAAAAACCGCCGTTCGAAGATCCCGCGGTCGTCTTCCCAATGGATCGTCGCCTCGCCCGTTTGGAAATTCACCGAGCGGGCGTAGTTGCGCACGTTGCCTTTCGATTCGGTGTGGATGGTGAGATCGAAGGCCGGTACGAAGTAGTCCGGATACATGAAGCCGTCCTGGCCCGACAGACGGAACTGGAGATCACAGGCTTGCGCGTAGAGTCCCCGGTCGATCAGCCGCCGGATCTCGAATAACCGTGCCGACTGGTCCGGCGGCATCACCGGTGGGCCCATCGGTAGGAAGAGACGCTCATGAGTGAAGATCACGCGTTCGTCGAGCGGCCGGCTCAACGCGTTGACGCCGATCGTTCCATTACCACAGATCAGACCTTCCTCCCAGGTCTTGGCGGGCCGAGTGCTGACGAATCCGCGTGCGGGAACCGGCAAAGACGCGGCTGCGACGGGAAACGTCATGTTCAGAGTCAGGAGCGTAGCCCATAGGATGCGTTTCATATTCGTTTGTCCTTCATTTCCAGTTGGCGTCGATCGTCCGCATCGGTTCGGGGCAGACGATACTCGTTGTCTTCCGTCTCGCTCGCTGCCATTCCGGCTCGGCCCATGGATCGGCGTTGCCAGGGGGGACGGTTGGAAACGGTCGCCCCACCGGTCTTCTCATTCACTGCACGCGTCTCAACCGGATCTCGAACGGCTGATCGGCCTCACGTTCGATCCATACGATCAAGTCCGCACTTTCGAGTCCGTAACGGTGGCCGATCCGGCACTTTGGGCCCTGAGCGAGCGGTACACCGTCGATCGTCAGCAAGGCGTCGGCGTTTCCCCAGTCCAGGATCACGAACGCCGGATGGAAGACCGGGCTGTCCTTGCCGGCGGCCACCTGAATCTTCAACTCGTTGGTCGAGTCGTCCGTTCGCTTCAGCACAAACGCCCGTTGGCCTCGATCGTAGCCGACGTCTTTCAGTCCATCGCCGGTTGCCAATCGAGGCGGGTCGTTCCAACTTCTGGCGACGGTGGCCAACTTGTCCATCGGCAGGTCGGTCATGCCATAGAGGGCGTTCCACCAACTGCGACCGTCTTTTTCGTGAACGGGGGGCGACGAGATGGGAAAGCCCAGGAAGTGCGTGGGGCGGTCAGCGGCCTGCACGGTGCGCCCGTCGCAACGAGCCTGGCCCACCGGCCAGTGGTTGCATGCACCAGGCCGGTCAAAACCGCGTATATCGCGGTCCTTAACGTAATGCATGCGGTTGCCACGCTCATAGATGATCACGGGATCGTATGAAGATCGAAAGTGGTACTGTTGGATCGTCAGCTCTTCGGGAACGTGCTCGGGTGACTTGGCGGGCTTTTCGACAAAGCGGAGTGTCAGCTGGTCGCCCCGCATGTTGGCCACCGTACAGAAGTCCTTCTCAACGACGTCGTTGTTGAGTTGATCGGGGTTCGTGAACGGTAACGATTCCTGAAACTGGTGTGGTCCGCCGAGTGTACCCGTGTTCCAGGTCGGTTTTCGAACGCCGATGGCGTCCGGATAGATCGTGTAGTACTCGTCCACCCAACAGGCCCGACCCGTTTTGGGATCGACGTTCCAGAGGTGATTTTTTGAGCTGACCGGCGCGTATCGCCAATGGACTACCACGCGGGCTTCATTGCTTTCGATGATACGAACGTGACTGTAGCGGCAGAGGCGATCCTGCATGTGTTCGAAGCAGCCGTCCGTGTCGGCGGCACCAGTCTTCCAGGCTTCGACGCTTTGGTCGGCCATCCATTGGTCCCGATTTGTCACCCAGGCGGGTGAATAGCGACTGCCTCGCCAGAAGACCACTCGGACCGGAGTCCGGTCAAAGCGAACCAGCACGTCAGGATGTTCGTCGACGCGCCACAGGGCATCCCACTGCTCGTAGTAATTCAGTTTGCAATAGACGGCTCCGAACCGCCCCGGTCCCTTCGGTCCGGACGGCATCCTTCGAGGCTGGATGGTACAGTTGGGCACGGGTCCGGCGGCAGCATATGCCCTGGCGACCTCTGCCGAGGAAAGGGACCGACCGTAGATTTGTAAATCGTCGATCGCGCCGTCCAGGCACCAGAACGATGCGACCGTGCCGTGTTCGCGGTGTATATTGGACGGCTTCATGAGCCTGTGGTTTGCGCCGATTCGCAGATCGACGCTGGGGGCAAAGGCGGCCCTTCCCGGCGAGTCGAGTGTTCCCGCATCTTCGCCGTTTACGTAAAGCGCTATGCCCTTGTCCGTGCGGAACGTCGCGGCGACATGCGTCCATTTTCGCAACGGCAGTGCCCAGTCTTTGCTTGAGCAACTCCGCCACTCGCCGTCGACGGCCAATTCCAGTCGAACCTGACCGCGCGGGCCGACACAAAACGCATAGCCCGCCTGTTTGTCGCGCTCCTGAGTGATGATCGGGCACCAGTTCCAGGGGTAGGCGCCCTGGGCGACCCATGCCTGGACGGAGAAGTCTCCGCTCAGACTCGGTACATTCGCAGCCGGCCGGTCGATCACGGCTGTGAAACCGTCGAATTGTAGTGCGCGGTTGGTGGCGCCCTGGATGAACTTATAGTTGCCTGCGATACGATCACCGACATCGCTCGCACGATCGGCGGTCACGTCATCGGAGGCCGAATCGAAGGGCCACCAGGCGATGGGTCCGTCGTCGGCCGCGGCATTTTCCGCCATCGTCAATCCGATACTGAGGCCGAGCGCAAGAAGGCAAAGGTTGTTCGACACGCCGTTTCCTCCCGTTGTAGTGCTTCTCTCTCGCCATCCACTTCCATTAACCACGGTATCCTCGGCGGATACGCACAGTTCATCGTCGCGCCCATTGAGTTCGTTAAACGATCTCCGGTTTACGCCGAGCGACCTGGTTCAGCAGCGCTTTCATGTCTGTATTTCGATCGCCAACGAACACCGTATCGTCCGTCACGACGACCGTCAGGTGATTCGATGACACCACGATCGTCTGGTCGGTCCCCGACAGAATAACGTTGCCGGTCCCGATCGCGACCGTTTTGCCGAAAACGGAATTACCCTTCTGTCTCTCGCCAACTCGTTCGGCTAGTGCCGAATGAGTGCCCATGTCTTCCCAACTGCAGGGCAAGAGGATGCTGCACGCCTTGCTCGTCTTCTGCATGACCTTGTAGTCGATCGAGCCCATGGGCATGAGCGGATACATTTCATCCAGGACCCCCTGGCCGGCGAGTGTCTTCCACGCTCGACCGATCTTCTGGAGCACGGGAGTTGCTTCCGGCAGGAATGAGTCGAGCTCCCCGAGAATTGCGTCGGCTTTCCAGGCGAATTGGCCGGAATTCCAGCAGTAGCTGCCATCGTTCATGTATTGGTGCGCGACCTCACGGTTCGGCTTTTCCGTGAAGGATTCGATCTTCCGGACCTCGCCGTTTGCAAACTCGACGGGCGCGCCCAGTTTCTGCCAACCGACAAGCGTGCTCGGCGATGCGGCGTCGACTCCGAACGCAACCAACCGGTCCGGGTACTGTTCCAGGAATTCGCTGGAATTTCTGACGGCCGCACGGAATCGATCGATGGGCTCGATGAGTTGATCCGCCGTCTGCACGATCATGGTAGCCGTCGAACATCTTCTCCTGAGCAAGGTTGCCGCCAACCCGATTGCGCTGGCGGTGTCTCGAAGACAGGGTTCATAGACGAAGTTCTCTGGCGGGATGTGCGGCAGGGTCCGCACCGCGATGTCCCGGTACTTGACGCTCGTCAGGATCAGGATTCGATCCGCCGGTATCAGCCCATTCAGACGATCGACGGTCAATTCAATCAGCGACCTGCCGCCGAATAACTTCAGAAAGTGCTTCGGCTTGTCCTTGCTGCTCAACGGCCATAATCGCGTCCCGGCGCCGCCGGCCATGATCACACCAAAACAGTTATCGCTCAACATGCCCTGCTCCAGAATGCGTATCCCCGACGGACCTCGCGTTTGAGGGAACGCAACGGTCCGGCGACGCCGTGCGCGATGACGTGCGCTCTCTCCGCATTCCTAACCGAGGTTGACCTTCACCTGGAATGCGCCGTCCACGGGTTCGGGCGACGCTACGTAAATGTATCCAACGCCGCAGCCCGATGGCATGGCGCCCGCATAGTTGCGCTGGTAGTAACGCAGTTGTTTCATGACCGGCACGTCGATCGTGGGATGTTCGAAGATGGCCGGCAGCATCTTTCTCCAAGCGGACGAACATCGATTGAACGAGGCGCCCAACGCTTCGACATCTCGGTTCTTGATCGCGAAAAAACAATCCCGGCCCGATTCGCCAAGCTGCTCGACAACCCGTTTGGTCGCGGATCGACCGCCGTCGAACGGGTTATAACCGACGGGCCGCGGACCGACACAATCGACAATCCAGAAGTTGCGCTCGAACCAGCGAGCCGTGCGCTGGTTCAGGATCGAAGTCACGGTCTTCGGTAACACACCGTTGTGATGGCGAAAATCGTAGTGCAAGAGATTGATGCCCGGATAGATGGAACCCCATGCGTCCTGCGAACCGCCGATGGGCACTTTTCGATCGTTTTCCCAGTAGTATAGCTCGGTGGCCAGTTCGTACTTGTCCACGTCCGTGGGGATTCCGTCCGGGTATTTGTCGGCGAGGATTTGCCGAGTGCTGGAGCAGATGCCGCATCGGTCGTGAAACGTAACCGACGGTTGCACCTGGACGACGACAACGTTTCCGTGTGCCAGGAAGTTTACAAAATTATGGTCGCCCCAACCGCCGGCCAGCGCTACACGATAGGGGTGGACAAAGGTCTTCGATGACCGAGCGTCTATTGCCATGCATCGTCTCCCACCGGTTATGCGTCGCAGGTTCTGTCTAATGCAGGACGGCATACAAAACGGCCATGATGGCGAACAGGATGATCGCCATCACGCGAGGGTCGGTCAGCGTCCCGTCCATTCTGCCCCGCACGGCGTCGAGAGGCCGTGTCCAGCAGAGGTTGTCGATCTGGTGCTTCTGCGGCGCCGGCGTCAACAGGCTGACCACGACATATGCCGCGCTCGACATCAGGAACAGGTACCAACCGACTTGCATGAACGGGATGCCGAAACGCTTTGCGATGATCTGTTCGGTGCCTATCAACGGAATGTCAATTGCCAGGTAGACGAGACCGACAACAACGTTGAAAAGCAACGCCGCCATGGCACCCTGCCTATTGCCTCGCCGCCAGAAAACGCCCCACACGAAAATGGTCGTAATTCCCGGTGCAAATGCCATGGGAATCTTGTTGATCGCCTCGAAGATGCTGCCGAATTTGCCCCCCTGCGTCGACCATAGCATCGCCAGAACGACCACCACCCCGGCCGTTATTCGCCCAATCCTCACCAGCTGAGCGTCGGAAGTGCCGGGTCGCCAACGTTTCACAATGTCCTCGGCGGTCAGCGTGGCCGTGCTGTTCAACGCAGCCTCAATCGTGCTCATCAACGCCGCCAGCAGTCCCGCCGCCATCAGCCCTCGCACGCCCACCGGAAGCAGTTCCTTCATCATCACCATCAGCGTCGCATCGTTATCTTCGCCGATCTTGTCCTGGAACAGCACGTAGCCGATTACGCCGGGCAGGACCATCAGGAATACGGGCAGGATCTTCAAGAAGCCGGCGAATATGGCTCCATTACGGCCGTCCTTTTCACTCCTGGCCGCCAAAACCTTCTGGACAATCGTCTGGTCAGTGCACCAATACCAGATGCCGAGGACCGGATACCCGAACAGGATGGAGTACCAAGAAAACTCTCTTAGTCCCAGGCTGCCCGGCGCAGCTCCGTCTTGGATCGGCTGAATCATACTGAGTTGGTCCGGGCGGCACGCAGCCCGGAAGTCGGCCCACGACTCGATGCCCACTTCCGGCAGGGCCAGGATGCCGGCGATCGTCAGGATCGCGGCGCCCGAAAGCAACAGCACGGCCTGGATCGCATCGGTGATCATCACCGCCTTCAAGCCACCGAGGATGGTGTAGGTCGCCGTCACCAACGAAATGACAATGATCGAGGCCAGGTAGGGAATCCCAAAGAACCCCTCGAGCACCTTGGCGCCCGCGTAGAGACTGATGCCGATGTGAACCAGCAGTGCCGACAACACAAAGATGGAGGCAAGAAACGTGCGAGCGCCCGCCCCGTACCGCTTCTCGACATATTCGGGCAGCGTGTTGATCTTGCTGCGAAAGTAGAATGGGGCGAACACGATTCCCAAAAGGATCAGACAGAAGGACGCCATCCATTCGAAGTTGCCGATCACCAGCCCGTCCTTGTAACCGGACGAGGCGAGTCCCACGAGATGAATCGTCGAGATATTAGCGCAAAACAGGCCCGTGCCGATAATCGGCCAGCGGAGCGAGCGGCCGGCGAGAAAGAACTGGTCCGAGGAAGCGTTTCTTCGATATCCGGCCAGAATGCCGACTGCCATGATCCCCAGCAAATAGGCAACGACAATCGCCGTGTCGATTGCGGAAATCGAACCGTTTCCCATCTCGGACTCCTGTCTTCTTGGAGACTCATGACGCTACGGACGGTCGATTCTAAGACCACCGGCTGGAAATGCATCCCCAAATTTGGCAAAATAGCCGCCATCTTTGGAGTTGCGTTCCAAGCGGGTGGCACGCCGGGATCGACCCGCACATTGAGTGGCGGCCTGGAGGCGTTCGGTGTCTCGTGCCCAGAACTCTCCGCGGACGGGAAAGGCGAATGTTGACCTCGCCCCGCATCATTTTGTTGGTGGAAGCGACCCGGGGATTCGATCGCGGCCTTCTGTCGGGCATCGCGAGGTACTCGGCGTTGAACGGTCCCTGGACCTTCTATCGCCAGCCGCACGGATACCTGAGAGGAAAGCGACGACTCGATCTGAAGGAGCTGAAAGCGTGGAGGCCGGACGGGGCTATTTGCCCGGTCGCCCAACTCGATGAACTGTCCGAACTGGGCGTACCGCTGATCGCCTACGACGTCAACGAGTACACGGGCCCGGTACCGGTGGTTCTTTCCGAGGACTTTGAGGCGGGGCGGCCGGCAGCGCGACACCTATTGGAGCTCGGGCACCGCCATTTTGCGTTTTGCGGTTACCACGGTATCCGCTGGTCCCGGGAACGCGGTCAGGCGTTCTGCGACGCTATCGATCAGGCCGGTTTCAGCGTGCACGTCTATCGACCGTGCAACCGTCGGCCCGCGGCCTGGGCAAGAGAAGAGCCGCAGGTGAGGCGATGGCTTGATCGGCTGCCCAAACCGATCGGTATGCTCTGCGCGAATGACGATCGAGCCGCCGCGCTTCTCGAGGCATGTCAAGGCTTGGGGTACGGCGTTCCAGAGGACATATCGCTTCTCTGCAGAAGC
>CAYNDU010000280.1:0-7610 GCA_964395615.1 uncultured Pirellulaceae bacterium
CGCCCTGGCAGGACCAGGTCAGGCGGTGTGAATTCCATGTCCTCGCCCAGAACGGTGCCCACGTCCTGGACATCCATGGCGTCACGCAATGGCTGCGTGAATTGCTCAATCCCCCGCTTGCGTAGTCGAGCCATTTCGAATTCGAGGCTCGGATAGTCCAGTGTGTTCACGGGAACGTCTGGATCTTGGATCAAATCGAATACGTTCGACTTCAGCAAACCATACGGAATCCACTCCGGCAGGATTTCGTATTCGTCATAAAAATACCGGGCCAGCTGACGGTTTCGGGCAACCGCGTCTGGATGACGAGCGGCAATGGGTTGCTGAGAGCAGATCAGAAGAAAATAGGATGACTTGATGCAACCGACGGCACAATGGTCGAACGACTTGGACAACGTTTTCAAAACGATGTCCAGCCCGCGATTCCCGACGCGAGAATCGATCCAAGTCACGTAGATGCCGTCGTCTGTCAGCCGACCACGCATCGTTTCGAGGAACTCGTGCGTATAAAGCTTGGAAGAACTGAAGTAAAGAGGTGTGGTCACCGTGTTGATGATCAGCGAGTACGTCTTTTGCGATTGCTTCGCAAAGTGAATCGCATCGTCCTGTACAATTCGCACGTTGTCTCGATGTTCAATGTCGAAGTTGTACTTCGCCATCCGGTAGAGATTCTCGAGTACGACAGGATTGATCTCCACGACATCCGTCTGGTCGAACATCATCGCCACGGTGCCCGCTGTGGCACCGCTTCCCAGACCTAGAACCAACGCCTGATCCGTGCGCGGAGCAAAGCAGGAAGAAAATGCCCCCACGATCTTTTCGGATGGCGATGTGAGCGGAATACTTATGTAACCGTTGATGAAGAAATAGGGTTTTCCGTCGATCCAGTTGATCGAGAAAATGTCCTGATACCCCTTGAATCGTTCCGGAAAACTAAGCTCAGCGCTCGACTCGGCCAGATCATCACGGGAATGAAACGACGTGTGCCCCAGATATAACAGGTTCTCATTCCAGCCGACGACCTGAGATATACACGCCGCCACCATTAGCCCGATAACCCCCAACCGCCACGGAAAGGACTGAGCGTGAACCCAGAGCGCGGCAGACGTCAGCCCCGCAATCAGCAGGATCATCACGCCGTAGTCGAGATAACGGTGGAGAACGAACGCCATCAACAGGAATCCAAAGGCGTTGGCAACCGAAGAAACGAACAGCAATTGACCCGATTCGCGAGCAACATTCTTTTGAACTGTCAGCAGCGCGGGAACCGTCGCTCCAAAACTAATGGCAGGAACTCCCATCAGCACCGACAGGAAGCCGATCTTCAGAAGGACCGAATTGAGATAACTCTCGACCGCCGTGGCATACAGGCCCGCATACCATCCTGCCATCCATCCGGCTCCCGCCAGCAACCAGATCAGACCGACCAGACTGGCCACCAGTACGTGCTCCAGACGCAAGCGGAGGCGTTCGGTGATCATGGCTCCGATCGCGATACCCGCCAACACCAGAGCCAGTACCAGGGCAAATGTCTCACGAAACGGCCCCAGAAAACACTCCGCCATCTTCAGCATTAATAGCTGAAAGACGGCGGACGCAATGCTCGCCAACGCAAGGGAAATCAGTTGGCGACGGGGAAACCGGGCAGACTCTCCACGTTCCGGACTCTGATCTCTAAGGCGACGGTATCCGACAATCAGGCAGAGGGCGACCAGCCCATTGAGTCCCGCGATACTCAATACGGTCAGTCGAATGCCCATGGCCCTCACCAACCAGAACTCGATGAGTAATGCCGTCAATGCGGCTCCCAGGTTGTAGACCGCATAGGCTCGCGCAAACACGCGCCCCGGCGTCAAGACCGAGAGGTACCCGGCGAACAAGGGAAGGCTGCACCCGATCAGAAACGCGGGCGGGATCAGGATCACGGCGCAAAGGCAAATCGAACTGCCGAGGCCCGTTTGGAAACCGGGAAGCGTCGTGTAGAGCCAGGCGTCCAAGAACTCCGTGCCCAACGCAACGGTCGCTCCATACACGCCAATTCCCGCCTCGACCGCCCAAAGATATCGCCACAATCGATGGGCGTACAATGTTCCAAGTCCGATGCCCAAGAGAAATGTGAGCAGGACGGCTGCGTTCACGGCGAACTGATCGCCCACCAGATTACCCAAAATGCGACCATAGAGTATTTCGTAGGAGATTCCGCAGAATCCGGACAACATTAATAGACCGGCAAAACTGATGCTTGCCGCCGTGACCGAAGACGCCCTGGCTCCGACGCCCATCGCTCGTCGCGCCGTTGGATTGGTCAATGCTCCCATCCCCGTAAACTCCTCGCATCTCAGTGTTTGCGGCCGCATTCTCGAACGCCCGAGTCGCCCCGCTTTTGAGGGCCGGCCAATCGCTATCGGAATGTAGCTTTTTTCCCACTCTTGGGCCCACCTCTCACAAGTTCGTACGTTTCGATCTTCCCCTTTGGAAAGGGGCCCTGCTGGAAGGGCAGCCGGCACCGGTAGACGAGACCATGTCGTCGACCGGCTTCGTGGCTCTGCGTGGGCATTGTCAGAGCGGCGGGGCGTACTATAAAGCGAGCAGTCAGTTCTCGTGATCTGAATGGGGATGTGGGCCCGAGCCCGGGAAGTGGTCTGTGCTATGCATGTTGCGGTGACCGGAAGCAGCGGACTGGTTGGATCGGCATTACTGGCCCTCCTGTCAAAGGAACGTCATGCAATCACGCGACTCGTACGGAGCGACCCCCGTCCGGGCGAAGTTCGATGGGACCCGGTGAGCTCGACGTTCGACGCTGAGGAGCTCCAAGAGGTTGACGCGGTGGTCCACCTGGCGGGCGAGAACATTTCGGGCCGTCGCTGGTCAAGCGCATTCAAAGAGAAGATACGGTCGAGTCGAGTAAAGGGAACCGATCTGCTCAGCCGCGGGTTGGCGAACAGCCAGTCGCCCCCGAAAGTTCTCGTCTGCGCATCGGCCATTGGGTTCTACGGAAACCGTGGCGACGAAGTAATGGATGAGGCGGCGGGCCAAGGGTCCGGATACCTTGCCGACGTCGTTGGCCAGTGGGAGGCAGCAACGCGTCCGGCATCTGACGCGGGGATTCGGGTGGTCCATCTCCGCATCGGTGTGGTGTTGAGTCGGGACGGTGGCGCGCTGCAGAAGATGCTCACACCCTTCAAGTTGGGCCTCGGAGGGCGAATCGGATCCGGGGCACAGTACGTGAGTTGGATTTCCATCGATGATGTGGCTCGGGCCGTCGTTCATGCGTTGAAAACCGACTCAATTTCCGGACCGGTCAACGCCACGTCCCCTCAACCGGTGACAAACTCTGAGTTTACGAGGGCGCTCGGCCGAGTATTGCATCGTCCGACGTTTTTCCCGGTTCCCGCCATTGCTGCTCGTCTGGCGTTCGGCCAGATGGCCGACGACTTGCTACTATCCAGCACGAAGGTGACTTCGGAGCGGCTGCTGGCGAGCGGCTTTGAATTTCAGCACCCGTCACTCGAAGACTGCCTCAACTGCCTGCTCGACAGGAACAGCTGATGCTCCGCTTCTTGGGTCCCACCATGAGCCAAAGAGGAAATGGACCGATCACGGGCCTCCCGGGCCAGCCGATGTGCACGGCATTAATCCGGCGAGCCATAACCACCACCACCGGGCGTCTCGATGATGATTCGATCACCAGGCTGGACGGTCACGGAAAAGCAGCCGGGCAATTCCTGTTCGATCCCGTCGCGAAGAAGACGATTGACGCCTGGAGTGCCTTCCTGGCCACCGTCCATGCCGTAAGGTCCCACCGTTCGTCGCTGAGACAACATGCTGACCGTCATCTTCTCGAGAAACCTGATCCGGCGCACCAGTCCGTCACCGCCGGCGTGTCGTCCGCGTCCCCCACTTCCCGGCCGAAATTCAAATTGCTCCACCACAACCGGGAAGCGATCCTCAATGACCTCCGGGTCCGTAATCCGCGTATTGGTCATGTGGACGTGGACACCTGACTGGCCGGGAAAGTCCGGTCCCGCACCCGAACCACCGGCAATCGTTTCATAATACTGGCAAAGGTCATTGCCGAACGTCAGGTTGTTCATCGTCCCCTGCCCGGCCGCCATGATGGAAAGCGCGCCGTAGAGAACGTCAACGATTCTCTGCGACGTTTCCACATTGCCGCCGACCACAGCTGCCGGAGAGTCCGGTGCAACCACCGAGTGATTCGGAACCGCGATTTCCACCGGTGCCAGGCAACCATCGTTGAGCGGTATGTCGTCGTCAACCAGAGTTCTCAACACATAGAGAACGGCCGAACGAACGATGGCACTCGGCGCATTCAGATTCCCCGGGTGTTGATCGGCCGTCCCAGAGAAATCGAACCGGACTCGATCATCGTCGGCAACTCGATCGACCGTGACGCGGATCATGGTACCGTCGTCCATCTGGTCCGCAAACGACCCGGCCCGTATGCTCCTCAGCGCGCGCCGGACGGCTTGCTCTGCATTGCGCTGAACGTGGCCCATGTAGGCAGTGACCGTGGACAGTCCGTAGTGCTTGATCAGTTTTCTAAGCTCATTGACTCCGCGCTGGTTGGCCGCGATCTGGGCCTTGAGGTCGGCCATGATCTCGGCCGGGTTCCTGGCCGGATGGGGCCCTCTCTGCAGGCGATCGAGCACGTCACCTTCCCGCACCTTTCCATTGCGGACCAGTCGGACATTATCAAAGAGAGTCCCCTCCTGACTGATGTGCGTTGAATGGGGGGGCATGGAACCGGGAGTGATCCCTCCCACGTCGGCGTGGTGGCCCCGGCTCGCCACGAAGAAGATCAATTGCCGCTCACCGTCCTGTGACACTTCCGCGCCTGTAGACATTGTCCCCGCAAGATCAAATACGGGTGTCACGACGGTCAGGTCGGGCAGGTGCGATCCGCCTTGATAGGGATTGTTCGACAGAAAAACGTCTCCCGGGCACAAGTCCCGGTCGAATTGGGCAAGAACCGACTTGACGACGGCACCCATCGCGCCCAGGTGGACTGGTATGTGGGGAGCGTTGGCGACAAGGTTACCCTGCCTGTCAAACAAGGCGCAGCTAAAGTCCAAGCGTTCCTTGATGTTGACCGAGCTGGCCGAGTTCCGAAGTACGATTCCCATTTGCTGAGCAACCGACATAAACAGGTTGTTGAAAACCTCGAGCATTACAGGATCGCAGGAGCTTGCGACAGGTTGACGTGTCCGTTGTGCCACACGCTCGAGAACCGTGTTGCCATACCGGTCCCGTTCTGCGTTCCAACCCGGTTCGACCACGATGGTCGTATCGTGATGAACCAGGAGAGCCGGTCCGCTGATTTGTGATCCGCATTGCCACTGCTCGTACAAGAAGAGTGGAACGCGTTCCCTTCGGCCGGAAAGAAAGAGATCCACTACGGCCTCATTCCGTGGCGTGCGCGGCATCGAATCCGTCGCGGCCGGCCCGGTCGGTTTTGGATCGACGCCCTGCGACCCCTGGCCATCGAACGTCGACGTTTGGGTCTTAAGCATTCGCGGATCGGAAGCCGACGAGTCGCACAGCTCAACCGATACGGCGTCAACCACGAGCGCTCGATCTGACATGACAAAACCGTAGAACCGGCGATGAGTGTCAACAAACTGTCTTTCCATCTGTTCCTGAGTTCCGAGATCGATCTCGAGCGGCGAGTCCGTTCCCTCATATTTTATTTGCAGGCGGCAGGCCATCGCCGGTTCACCATGAGCTTCGTTGCCGAACTGATTGGCCATCTCGGCGCGAGCCTGATCCATCAACTCGGCAACCTGCTTCTCGATTTCCTGAATCGCCTGTCGGTTGAGGGGAAGCTGAACGCTCTTTTCCTTCACAACACAAAGATCGGCCAGTCCAATGCCCCATGCCGACAGCAGTCCGGCTCGCGCCGGAATCAGCAGACGGTTCATTCCAAGGGCGTCCGCCACGAGGCAGGCGTGCTGGCCCCCCGCCCCGCCAAACGAGCAGAGCGTGAACTCGGTAACGTCATAACCTCGGGCGACAGAGATCTCCTTAATGGCCAGCGCCATCTTCTCGACGGCAATCTTGACAAGCCCCTCGGCAACCTCCTCGGGAGCCAGCCGATGACCCTCAACACATCCGATCCGATCCGACAACCGCGCAAACCGGTCGAAGACGCTGTCGACGTCAAGCGATTGATCTCCCGTCGGCCCAAAAACGTGAGGGAAGTAATCGGGCTGGATCTTTCCAAGCATTACGTTCGCATCGGTCAGGGCCAGCGGGCCGCCCCTTCGATAACAGACGGGGCCCGGATTCGCCCCGGCGCTCTCGGGCCCAACGCGCAAACGACTGCCGTCAAATGTCAGTAACGAACCGCCGCCTGCAGCGATCGTCCGGATCCGCAACATGGGGGCTCGAAGGCGCACGCCGGCAATCTCGGTTTCGTACGTCCTCTCAAACCGGCCGTCATACAGGCAAACATCGGTCGATGTACCACCCATATCGAACCCGATCACCCCCTCACGGCCCGTCTGCTGAGCCACCTTGGCCACTCCCACCACCCCTCCTGCCGGTCCGGAGAGAATACTGTCCTTACCGGCAAATGACTCGGCATCGGCCAATCCACCGTTCGACTGCATCAGCAGGATGCGGGTCTTCGGCACCCCCGACCGAAAGCGATTCAGGTATCCGCGCAGGACCGGCGATAGATACGCGTCGACGACCGTGGTGTCACCGCGATAGATCAATTTGATCAGCGGAGCCACCCGGTGAGAAACCGAAATCTGCTGAAAACCGACCTCGGCCGCAATCCGAGCCAGGATGCGCTCGTGCGATTCAAATCGGTAAGCGTGCATGAGCACGATGGCAACCGATCGCAAACCACGTTCGTAACAGGCCTGCAGCCCGCGTCGTGCGGCCATTTCGTCGAGCGGGCGCAACGTCCGACCGTCCGCCGTGATCCGTTCATCGATTTCCAGAACGTCCGTGTAAAGCAACCGGGACCGCTCGATCTTTCGTGCGAAGATCGCAGGCCGATTCTGGTAGCCGATGCGTAGAGCGTCCCTTTGCCCTCGCGTGATACATAACAGGGTTGCTTCGCCGGTCCCCTCGAGCAGGGCATTGGTTGCCACCGTGGTTCCCATCTTGATCACGTCGATGGCATCGGGCCGTATATCGCGAATGTGGCGGGCGCCGATGAGGCGGCGAATTCCCTCCAACGGCGCGTCCGTGTATTGGCCGGGACTTTCCGAAAGCAACTTCAATACATGAATCTCACCGGCCGGTGAACGCCCGATCACGTCGGTAAACGTTCCCCCTCGATCGATCCAGAATTGCCACCTCGTTGTTTGCATCCGTTCCCCTCGTCGTGGGTGCTCGACCGCCTCCGCTTGGCCCGGCCGGTCAGTCGCGACGCTCGGACGGGAAGCACCGATTGTACTCGTGGCAACCGAACGGACGCACTACCCTTTCTTCGAGGGGAAACCGCGACGGTAAGAACCGTTCGGTGGAGAAAACGGACCGGCGGGCCGCTCGGGCGGCCGGCCCTCGCCCCGCCCCCCCGCGCGGCGGTGGCAGAGCGTCCCCTCCCCTCGACAACACAACTCGCTCTCTGAGGTGCC
>CAYNDU010000281.1:0-7574 GCA_964395615.1 uncultured Pirellulaceae bacterium
TGCGTGGCGTTTCGAGTGGTATACGCGTAAATCGCTGCTGTTCCTAACGTTAAACCGATAATGGAAACTCCAGTGCTTAATCCGGGCGCGCGACCTCGACCACCGGAACGACTCCACCGGAACGACTCCGCCGGAACACGTTGAGAGGCACTATCGCGTATCGTGCTTTCGCGCCCGTTGTACCCCACGAGGGTTGGTACACGGGTCAGTCTTTGGCAGGTGGGGGAGGTGGAGGGCCCGAATCCGAACGGGCCGGCTTGGCCCTTGTTTCACGGGGGGCCTCGCTCGGCCGTTCAGGCGACGACGGTGGGACGACGTGGGGCTCGCCGTAGCCTGGCTCGGGAACCTCCCGGATCAGTCGATCCACGACGGCATCCGCACCAATTCCCTCGGCATCGGCGTTGAAGTTCGTAAATATTCGGTGTCGCAACACGGGGCGCGCTACGGCACGGATGTCGTCTGCCTGGACCGAAAACCGGCCTTGGAGCAGCGCGCGCGCCTTGCCTCCGAGGATCAAATACTGGGCGGCCCGGGGTCCGGCTCCCCAGGCGAGCCAGTTCTTTGCAAACTCGGGGGCCGAAGGATCTTCGGGCCGCGTTGCCCTGGCCAGGTCCACGGCATAGTCAATTACATGTTCGGTGGCCGGGATCTGCCGGACCAGTTGTTGGATCCACAAGATGTCGCGAGCTCTCAGAACCTGGCGCACGTCGACCTGACCTGACTGAGTGGTCGCGGTGACAATCTGTCGTTCCTCGTCGCGTGACGGATAACCGATATTGATCGAGAGCATAAAACGGTCGAGTTGAGCTTCCGGCAGCGGGTACGTGCCTTCCTGTTCGATCGGGTTTTGCGTCGCCATGACAAAAAAGGGCGATTCCAGATCATACGTGTTGCCGGCAGCGGTGACCTGGTATTCCTGCATTGCCTGCAGCAAGGCCGATTGCGTTTTCGGTGGTGTACGATTGATTTCGTCCGCGAGTACAATATGAGAGAAGATCGGTCCTCGAACGAAACGAAACGTTCGTTTGCCGGTTGACTGGTCTTCCTCGATGATTTCCGTTCCCGTAATATCACTCGGCATTAAGTCAGGCGTGAACTGAATTCGGCTGAATTGCAGGTGGAGGGCTCGAGCAAGTGTCGAAACGGTCAGCGTCTTAGCCAGCCCGGGCACGCCGATTGTCAGGCAGTGACCGCGGGCAAACAGGGCGATCATCATCTGTTCGATCATCTCGTCCTGGCCGACGATCACTCGGTGAACTTCAGTGACCAGCACGTCGCGAGCCCGGGCGACGCGCCGTACCGCCTCTTCCGGGCTCAGTGAGGACAGAGCGTCTGGGGTCGCCATTCCAACGGTCTCCAAGAGAAAGAAACAAGGCTCACGCGGACCAGGGAGCAATTCTAATGTCAATCTGCCGCGGACTTAAGCGAGATTTGATCCACGGGGCGAGAATTCTCGCAGTTTTTACTCTGGCCCTGGGAGGCCGGCTTACCTTCGGCAGCCAGCACAAAGCGTGGCAAGCGGACAAGTATCCATTCCGCCGTCCGGTTCAAACGGCGCGCGCCGGGGCGAAGACCGGGCATGTGGCCGTGACGGAATTCTTTGCACATGGCGCTCTCGCAGATTCAGAATCCGCCGTTCGTGTGTACTCGGGAAGTCGGCCTTGTCCGACGCGACTCATGCAGCGCGGCCCGGGCGATCGTTGCCGCGTCGCGTTTCAAACCGCGCCTGGGGAAACCAACTACCAGGTCTATTACGGCGCGGACGCAGCCACCGATGATCTGAAATGGGATGACTCCGAGGGCCTGGTTTGGGAAACGCGGTCCTGGCGACCGTGCAATCTCAACGACCTGTCATCGGTGCAAAAGGCCTTTCAGGCGGGGGCTCCTGTTGGCCGGGACTACGTCTCGAGCATTTTTCAACGATACCATCGACTGGCCCAGGTTCCAGGCCCCTTTCTCAGCCATTACCGAGGGCCGTTGCACGTACCGTCGACCGGGTCGTATACGTTTTTTACCTCGAGCCAGGACTGCAGCTTTCTGCTGATCGACGGAAAACAAGTGGTCGCGGCACCGGGTCGGCATGGCCCGGTTGGCCAGGCACGTTTTAAGGGATCCGTTCAATTGACCGCCGGCCGACACCGGATCGAGTATTGGCACGCCGCGGCCGGATTGGCTACGTGCGCGGTGGCCGCCTGGCAGCTACCCGGTGCCGACAAACTCCAGGTTATTCCTCCGGCCGCTTTCGGCAGTGATCGAATCGAGCGGATTGAGGCCGGGGCGCCCGAGTCCCGACAGGAAGGACCCTTGCCTGATCTGCAGCTTGCCTTGCTGGGTGATGCTCAGTTGCCCGGAAGCGATGCCTGGGCCGTTCGCGTGCAATTCCGCACGGCGCATTCACCTGCCCAACGGTCCGGTCGCTGCCGGTGGCAATTCGGTGACGGTCAGACGAGCGACCAGTGGGAACCGACACACGTATTCCTTCACACGGGAACGTTTGACATTGAGGTGTCCGTTCGTCGCAGGGGCAAGGATCAGCGGCTGGTGAACCGAGTTCTCGTCACTCGGCCGACCTCGAGCGTCGCGCGAAAAGAGGTTGATACGTTTCCGAGTTACCTTCCGTTGATCAACACTTATGATCCAACGACTTTGGATGGAGAAAGCCTCTGGCGATTGATCGTGTTTCGAGTGGATGCCGAGCAATGGACGGCCGCATTGGCGGCTGGAGACGCCGTGCTCGGGGCGCCGGGATCGCAGGTGAATGACGAAGTCCGTTGGCGTTCGGTCCGCCTGTTGGCGCCAGTGGCCAAAGTTCGTCTTCGTGACGCAGCGACGACGCTCGAGTTATGGAAAGCGGCCGGCAAGTCGATTGAGCGAGTCGATTGGCGAGCGATCTGCGCGGTCCGTGCGGCCGACGTGGCCATCAATGAATTGTTGGACGCGGCGGCGGCCGAGCCCTTCCTTGCGTATGCCGCGAGTTACCTGGCCGACCGGCCGGGCGTCGATGGGGCGGCCTATTATCGTGTTCGGGGAGACGCCTACGCCCGGTTGGGCCGCCGTGACGCGGCACTTGCCGCCTATCGAACGGCAATGGAAAGGCTGAGCACCAAGCTAAGCGCTACGGAGGCTCAGGCACGGCGCGGCGCGTACAGCCGGTCGGCTGAGGCGTTTTTGAGGGACGGTGATCTGTATCTCGCTTGGGTACAACTTGACCGCTGGCAACGTGAATTCCCGGACAGTAAATTAACCGGGTATTTGACGTTGTTGCAGGCCCAATACGCCTTGGCCTGCAAACGTACTCCCGTGGCCATCGCACTCGCCGAAGACGGTGTCTCGGTCAATCCACATTCTGCGTACGCCGATCAGCTGGTCATGCTGCAAGCGACCGCCGCCGAACAGAAGGGCGACGCGAAACGAGCCGCAGCCGCCTTGCAGTCGCTGATATCCGATTACCCCGGTAGCCCGCTCGTCAGCAAGGCCAGGAGACGCCTGGCCGAACTGATGGCCGAACGATGATCGACCGCCATGAACGCCGATCATCCACGAACGGACCGTTGCGGAACCACACGTCGGTCACTTGCTATGTCAAAGACCCGCGTTCCTCTGCTCACGAATGAGCCGGATGCTGAATCGGCGAGCGACATTCCTTCCTCGTATCGGCCCCGACTTGCGATCCCCGTGAAGTGTGTCTTTGCATCATTCGATTTAGAGATCGTCCGCTCCGGTGACATTGGTGATCAGGGCCCGGAGTTTCCGTCGGAGCACGCTATAGCTGAAGAATGACCGGCCCAATTCGTAGTTGTGGCGGACCATCTCGTCACGATAATCCGCATCTTCGATCGTGCGCCGGACCTGCGCGATCACCTCGCGAGTGACGTACCCATTCATCGTGATGACGCGAGACCCCCGCGGTTCAATATCGGCGACAAAAATCGAGTAGCGGTTTACCAACACCGGTTTGCGATAGTAGAAGGCTTCGAGCAGGGCGTTCCCGAAACCCTCATACAAGCTCGGGTACGTGATGAAATCGGACTGCGAATACGCGTCGGCCAACGTGTACGTTCGCTGACCTTGCTCATTCATCATTCGCAACTCGCCGACGCGCGTGCTGATGAACCGGAGATCGACGTTTTCGTGCCGCGCCATATCACGAAGGGCCATCATGTAATCGTGGCCCTCATCACCCGACTCGTGAGAGACGACGAGTTTGCAGCGTGGGTTGTTCAGGCCGGCTACCAAAGCAATGCTGTGCTCAATCCCTTTGCGCGGAACGACGCGCGTCGGTTGAAGAAACATGATGTCGTCAGGTTCCAGACCGATGTCACGGCGAAACTCGACGGCGTATTTGTCCGGCCCGGTCGGCGGACTTTCAAAATTCAATACGTTTGGAACTAACACCGAAGATTCGCCACGCCGGTGCGATAGCTCATGTTGTGCAAACGAATTGATGGTCACGTGCTGAATGGACGGAAGTGAGGCCGGGAAAGCCGTTGACAGAACATCGCCAACGGCGTTCACCGAGAAACGATCGCGCTCCCAGTAAAAGTCGTGGTGATGGGCGATCGTGGGAAAACCGGTTTCCGCGATGAAATGTGTCAGCGCCATTCCAAGTGGAATGTTCATCGGGATCGTCAGGCAGTTCTCGGCAATCAGTATGTCAATGTCGAATTTGCGAGTGAATTCGTACAGGGTCCCTTTGAGAAAATCGCTGATCGCAAAGATGCGGCGCGTTACTTCCGGCGAACGCGTACGGCAGCCCAATACGCGGTCGTTGATCCAGCAAATATCGGGATGGCCAAAATGGGCGTGAGCAACGTCCATGCTGATGTCCGGGCTACGGTCGAGCTTTCCCGCATACCAGAAGCTGACGTGACGGTGATCCCAAAGTACTTCCGCCCACTTGGCACTCTCCAGCGACACGCCGTCGGTGCCGGCGAATCGAGTGCCAATGAATCCAATTCGACTCCCCATCGACTATCGCCCTCAACCCTTCAGTGCTCGAATTTCGACCATCAACTGCCAGCCAGGCAACCGGCGATCTGCTCGAGTTCCGTGATAACCAGGTCCGGTTGAATCCCCTCGACTCGGGGGTCTCCTCGCCGCCATCTAAGGCTGCGTCGGTCGCCGGCAAACAGGGCGGTTCGGAATCCGGCCCGACTGCCGCCCGCGACATCGTTCAGCAGGTCGTTGCCAACAAACAATACGTTACTCGGCGCGATGCCGCGTCGAGAAACGGCTTCGACGGCGTCGGCAAACAACTGTGGACCGGGCTTGGCGTGACCGGCCTGGTAGGAATAGATGACCAAATCGTCGGCAAAACCGCAGGCATTTACCGAACGGCCCAGGAACGCGTCGAACAGGACCGGTGTGTAGAACTGGGCATTGCTTATAATTCCCAGGGCCAGGCCGCGCCGGCGCAATGCGCCGAGACATTCTTCCAGGCCCGGCATGGGCCAGGTGGGGTTGAGTCGAGTTTCATGTTCGATAGCCAGCCGAGCCAAGTCCACCGATTCATCCTTTGATTCCAGCGCGCCCGCCGCGTCGAGGTTCCGCAGGACATCGGCCCAGACGGCACGCACGTCAACCTCGGGAAACGGAACGCCCTCCTGACGCGAGTGATCGTGTGACCGTGCAACTGCATCGTTCCAGAGCTCGGCTAGAGAGCCCTTCGACTCCGGTTCTTTGGAACTCGACAGGAAACGACGGTTAACCGACAGTTTGAGTCCGACGGATTCCAAAGCGTCTCTCAGGGCCGTCTCGCGGCATCCTGCCATGGACCCAATCTCGCCGCTGCCGCTGACGATCAATGTGCCGTAGATATCAAAAAGTACCGCACGAATCTGGCGCAACGGTCGAATGACGGGCGACGCCCCGGTCGGCAGCGGCTCAAGCGGCTCGCTATGACTTCGGATGATGTCGCACCACTGAGAGTCCATCACTCCACGCCAATCGGGTGAAATCGGTCGAATTTGAGGAACGTCTTGAGAATCGATGCACCTGAATCCAGCCGGCCGCTCGCCCCTCGACCGCTCGATGCAACAGACTGGTATAGAGAATGCAGGCGTTGTCCGGAAGCGATCAACGAGTACTTTTCTTGAACGCATGCGGCATTGCTGGTCACCAGTTGTTCGTTGTTCTCGCCGGGTCGAACCGCCATCGCCAGCTCCGGATTCAGTTCGCACAGCTCGGCCCGACGCCGATGATCCGACTGAACCAGAGCTATGAGAGCGGATTGCGCGCCGCTGGTCAGACGTGAAAAATCAACGCATTCGCTCTCGATTTCGCTAACCGCGGACGCCGCGAGACCCGTCTCCGGTGATTGGCCGTAGGCTGCCGCAACGCGCTCGTAGGCAACACGAATATCACTCTGCCAGGCGGGCAGGTCGATCCAATCAACCGGCACCCGCAACTGGGAATAGAGAGCATCCAGGCAAACTCCCTCGGCCTTGAAGTCGGCGGTAATCTCGGGCAAATCCCGGCCGGCAAGTGGTTTTTCGAATAGCCAGGATTCGAGGAATACCATGCCGAACCCTTCGGCAATGCTCGTGGTGACCAGCCGATCCGCGGCCGCCAGATTTTCGCCAAACGTCAACTGGTCGGGTCCTCCGACTTCGAAGAGCACCGGCAGACGCAGCTGGGAGGCCAGTTGTTTCCATTGCTCGTATCGCCGTGTTTCGACTGGATTTAACGGGGCAAGTGTGACCGCAAAGTGAGCTTCCTCTTGCAGAGCGGTCGCCCACAGGAGCAACTCGCCGATATTCTTCCGCCGAATGGCTCGAACCGGATACAACAGGTAGGGGCGCGAGGGGGGGACATCAAACATCTGTGAGAGTCGCCGACGCGCGGTCTTGCGATCAGGCAATTCGGTCGAGCGCGTAACGGGATTCGGCAGCCAATGAAGGCGCTCCGGAACGACACCGGCCGCCGACAACACGCGATGATCGCGCCCGTTGAGCACGGCGTAGTGGATTCCCGGGCCCTGGGGATGCAAATGATCAGCACACTGTTCGGGATCCAAACCGCGACACGACTCCGTGATCCTCTGGTAGTTGTCCGGGCGAAGATCTTCAGCGAAGTCGTGAATCTGGAGAATCAGAGCAAACCCGTCTTCAGCCAGCCGTCGAATGGCGCCGGGCATCGAGGCGTTCTTCCCCAACGCATGATTGTGAATGTGAAGCACGCCTTGTGATGGTTGCAGGCCCGACCGATCAAGGGCCGATCGAAGCCGGTGCGCCAGGCGATCGCCATGATCGGCAGGGTCGTCCACATACTTCAACTCGGGCAATTCGCAGTACGTGAGTCGCACGCGGGAAAGCTGGCCGTCGAAATCGTCCGGCCACCCCTGCCGGCCGCCACCGTAGAAGATCGTCACCTCGATATTCTCGTCGCTCTGTGCATTGAGCGATCGCAAGTGATTCAATATCACCTGTGACACACCACCGCGGTTCAAGTGATAGTGAACGATTCCCACGTGCATCATTCGAACCTGGTCACGAATCCAACGGGACGGGGCCTTTTCTCTTGGCAACCGTTCGCGGCATTGGCCGTGAACGGCGGTCTCATTCTCAAGCTCATTC
>CAYNDU010000282.1:0-7565 GCA_964395615.1 uncultured Pirellulaceae bacterium
GAGCCGGCACGGCACCCTGGACACTCGCTGATCGTTGATCCGCGGCATCGAGGGTCTGCGCGTACCCATTGAATGTCGGACCTATGAGGCAAACGATCCACAAAATCCTGCTCACGTTGTCTCTCCCTGGATGGTAGTCGCGGAAAGCGAGCCGCGCCTCGATTCTCTGGCTCTACGAACGGCGTTCGTTCTTGGATCGCCCACAGCCGACACGGCTAGGGGGAAGGGTGCTGCCCGTTTCGTGGTAGGTCCCAAAGTGCCCGCATGCTGAACCACACCTGTTCCTATCGGCCGCTTCCGCCCCACCCCCTCACGATGAGCTGCAGAATGTCGACGAAACGGGTCGGGCAGGCTTCATCGGCTGCGGCCTGAATTCGGTTCAAGTCTCCGCAGCCGACACAGATGCCGCAGTCTTCCCCAACAACACACGTTTATGCGAACGTCGGAACCGACAAAGACCGGCCGCAGCCCACCCGTTAGAACAACCGGCTCATGCGCTCGGCCAGCGAGGGCGTGTACTCGGGGCCCGGGTCCCTACCTTGAACAAAGGCGAGCCACGCGTGGGTATCGCGTCCATAGTCCCGCCCAGTTGCCTTCTTAAGCGATTCGATGACCCGATTCTCGAGGGCCGGGTCGACGTTCGGCTCGCCCAACGCCAGGCCCAAAGCATGGATCGCTTCCGGGCTTCGAAACCGGCCAATTTCTCGGGCCGCCGCCAGGCGAACATCCAGGTCCGTGTCGCGGCCCAGCATCTCGGTTAACTGCGGGACTCCATCGGCCGCGGGGCGCATCCCCCAAGCCGCACAGGCCGCGATCCGCACGACCGAGTCCTCATCCCGGTTCGCCACTTTCAATGCCTCGTCGGCCTGCGGCACCGCGAATTCGGCCAGCGCATCGACGACCGCCTCACGCAACAACGGTTGCCGGTGTTGCTCGAGAATGTACCGAAACTCACCTGCCCAGTGGACCTGCTGCGGACCGCTCATCGAAGCGGCCCGGTCGCGAACGTCGGCCACTTCGTCCAGCTGCCGATGCAACGTGGGCGCGTATTGCTCGTCCGCTTGCCACTGTTCCCAAACCCAGGGATTGAGGCGATGGACGGGGTACAGCGGGTCGCCGCTGCAACCGACCAGCAATGTCGATACCAGGGCCAGCGACGCCGCGGCCGGGAGAACTCCGCGCAGAACTCGAATCTTCTGAGAAATCATGGCCTGCCGTCATCTTTCGATAGAACGAGGCAAAGAGCACGCAACGAACGCCCCTTCGAAAAGCGGCCAGACTGTACCAGAACCCCCGACCGGCGACCAGCGCGATTCTTAAAAGGGGTCAGGACCCTTTTTTTCTCAAAAAAGGGTCCTGACCCCTGGTATGTCGGCGAGCGAGCAGGCCGATTCGTTTTCCTCGGTGGCGGGTAACGAACAGGGTCGCTCGTTCGGGCGCATTGGTCTGGAGCTGAACTTGCCAGGCCAGCGGGTCGATGGGGACTCCTCGACGCTTCACCTCAATTTGACCTATCTTGCCCTTCTTGAGCACTTGTCTCAAACGCCGACGATCAAGGGGCACCGGTTCCAGTACTTGAAAACAGGTCATCAAGTCCGATGTGATCGGCGAATCACCGGTCAAGTAGACGATATCGTGATCGAGTCGTCTCAGAGCGAAGTGATGGGCGCAGGCGCCGACAAGGCGTGCCGCGAGCACCGCCGCGTGCGGCTCAAACAGAAACTCGCCGGGGCGGAGGGCAATTTCCGCCGGCTGGTCGGGCTGCCCAACGAGCGGCTCCACCGGGAGCCCGTCCCGACGGACCACGGCCGCCGAGTTTCGACCGGGGTGCTGAGCCAGATCCCCGCTCCAGACCACCTGTTGCCGGCATTGCCGATCCCATCCCAGCCACTGCCGCTCGCAACGGAGGGCCCAGGCATCAGGCACCTGAGCGGACGGCGCGATTTTCAGGGCGCCGTGCGGGTTCTGCCGGACAAGTGCCTCCAGGTCATTGAGCGTAGGAGCGGCAAATTGGGGCTGCGCCGAGCGTTTGCCTTGAGCGCGCCGATCGGGGTCGACGTGCCAGGCGGCAAAGGGGCTCAGGTCCATGGTGTCGAAGGATACGGGCAGCACGGTTGCCTGATCCAGACCGCAGGCCCGGCAGTTCGCCAGAGCCAGGCACGCGATGATCGGATCTCGATCAATGCCGGTCACCGTAGATTGACGGGTCACCGTAGATTGACGGGCGAGCCCCATCAGATCCCCGCCGGCCCCGCAGCCAACGTCAACAACGGGACCCCATCCGGCGAATCGCGTGGCCTTGTACGCGGCGGTCCACTGATCGGTCGCCTGTTCAAGGCTCTTGGCCGTAAAAAACAACTCCGAGGCATGATCGAACTTCGCAGCCGCTCGGCGGCGGAGTTCAACGACTTCCATCACCAGGTGAGCTCGACGCGGCGAGAGCGTACGGCGCAGTTTCCGAAGCTGCGCGGGCAGAGAACTTTGCAGGGTGTTGATGGTGGGCAGCAACTCACGCCCCGCAGCACTGACCAGCCATTGGTAATCGAGGAGGTCACTCGCGGGGTCCTGCATGGGGCCCATTGTGGCACAACGCGACCCGATCGCCAAGCCTCAACCCAAGCGACCGTGTTCACGGACTTGACCTTCTGCTTTCCCAACGCGGGCTCGCCGACCGACCAGGACATCGCCGTCGACGGTATGCCGTAAGCATCGCTCGGCCCCGCTTAAACACGGTGTTTTACGAAAGGACATCTTCGAGCATAATTGAGACATGGAAGATCCCGGTCACTACCTGGCTGTTTACCTTCACTTGGCGCGCGCCAGCGGCCAGCGACGACGGCCCCACGTGCGGGATCGGCTCCTGGTACTGGCGAGCGTCATCGCTCAGCAAATGAAGCTGACCGCGATCGCCCGATATTGCCGCCAGGAGGTCCTTCGCCACAATGCTCAACATCTGATCCGGCGTTGGGAAACGGTGGACGAAGCGATGGCGACCGAGGACTTCGTCTGTTTCCTGCAACAGCTTAGACGCAGGTACCCCCCGGAACGGGTCGAGCAGATGCTGGCAACCCTGGAGATCGACTTAGCCGGCGAAAGAGAAAGTTATTATTCCGATTACGAGTACGCGGCCGCTCTGCTCGGTACAACACCAGCGGCCCTCGACCGGCTCTACGGCCCCTGATCTCCTTTCCTCATCTCGCCCGGGCACGGCCAAGTCGCTGCCTTGTTTCAAAACAGCACGTCGCGAGCCGGGCGAACCGTTTATCGGACCGAGGTGTACGACACTGACAGTTCTTCCGGTCAGGTAAACTGCTCGACGGTCCTCAGCTTGCCCCAAGTCGAGCGGCCCGATTCCCGATGGTATCGCTAGGTACCCACGCGCATCTTCTGGATCGAAGTGTGTGGAATGAACGACCGTCCAACGTAGAAACTCGTCACCACGGCCGTCCGGCCGGAGGTGCATGTCAGCAAGAGGAATTCGATGATCGGCCTTCTACGTCGCCTGCTACTGGTCGCCCCTCTGGCGTTGGCCATCGGTGGTCCGTTCATTGCATTGAGCGATACGACAAAGCCAGTCCGCGAGAAGATCACTGGCTGGTTTTCCACTACCGGTTCGGCGGCGATCGACGCGGGTGCGCAGATCGATCCGATCACGGGGCGACCAATGGGTGCAGGGCAAACGGGCTCGAGCCGTCTGTCCGAACGGCCGGCCATCGATTTGCGCATGATCCTCCGATTCGACGTAACGCCCGCCTGGGTCGTGGCGAACTGGCCCCATGTTGCAACCACACGAGGAGATTCGAGATTCGACGGCATGCGTGTGCCACTTGTCACGGGAACTCGACCACACGATGTTGCGGGCAGCCTGACCTATTACTTCGACAAGCGCAAGACCGTTCAGCGCATTGCCGTACAGGGCCTGACGGGTGACTCGAGAAACCTGGTTGGAATGGTCACTCATTACTACCACCTGGCAAGAGAACCGATGGCGGGTTCCGAAGTCTACCTGGCCAAGTGGAACGGGCGGCCGACCAGCGCGTTGTGGGTGCATCGCGCGGCCGTCGTCCGCTCAGATGATGTTAACCACCAGTTCGAGTTCGCGCTTGAACTCAATCGGCCCAGCAACTACTTCGGACTCAGCGCCGACTTTCGACAGTTCCTGCAGCGAGCCCAAGCGCAGAAGGCTTCTACCCAACAGCTGAGGTAGCGACCAGGAACCCTGAGTTGATCGATCAACCAGAGTACGAGCGAATGAAATAGGTCCCGTCAAAGATCTCGCCGTCCAGACGGTAGACATCGGAAATCGAAGCAACAGGGCGAAAACCAAGTGTTTCCAGGATCTCTTGTTTAGCCCGGTCAACAGCCAACGCGACCAACGTCTCAACACCCCATCCGATCGCCGACTCCAATACGTGCTCGGTCAGTGTGGGAAGGTCCGCAGTCGATCCATGCTGGGCATAGCAATCGAATCTCGCGACGTGTGACTGGTGAGCAAAGGAGCCGCGGGCGACCGAGGCGATGCCTGCAATCAGAGGGCCCCGGCGCAAGACCGCACAGGCCATCGTGCCGGCCTGCACCCGTTCCCAAGTCTCGATAAACGCCCGCTCGGCCTCCAGTCCGGTACCGATCCGCTGCGACCAGTCCTTCAAACGCATTGAGTGGTCCACATTGTAGAGCAAGCTGAACAAAGGCAAGTCGCTTGCCATCAACGGGGACGTCGCATGCTCGAGCGACGACCAACTTTCGGTCAGCCATTGCTCGTCGGCATGCGATCCGGACCGCATGTACCAGTCTCGTTCGTGGTCGACCGGCGCATCGAATCGTTCGAGGAATCCCAACTCCCGGTAGAAATCGAGCGTATAGGGAGTCGACGTGAAAAGCTGCATGACTCGGCCGCCCCGAGCGCCGAAGTCCTTAAGCAGGCTAGCGAGTAGACGTCGCGCGAACCCTTGTTTCCGATAATCCGGCTCGGTGTAGACGTGCCCCAGCAGGCCGATCTCGGGGGCACGCGGTGACGCACAGCACCAGGCATGGGCCACCAGTCGATCATCATGACGAAGGACGAGAAAGTGATCACCCGAATCCTTCAAGTGCCCGGTGACTCGACGTCGTATATCCTCGATCCAGGGCGAACCCTTGTGCTCGAGAAAGGCCAGCAACTCGGCTTGCCGAGTTCGATCCGAGGATGGACCGATGGTTTCCAACTGAACCTCCAACAGGGCTCTCCTTTCCTGTCGTACGTCGCGACCTGGATTCGAATACGGCCCAGCCGGTGTCGGCGCCAGGCTCCGTTCTAAATACTCGTACGAAAGCGAGGAAACCGTTCAGCGCCTCTCGCCGCAATGGGACATGTTGACCCTTCATTTTAGTGCGTCGGTCCGGCTCAGGTAAACTGCCAGTAGATCCAGATCTGCAGAACGCAGATGACGATCGCCCAGACGCGGACATTCCGCCACCAGGCCGGTCGACAGTCGGCCTGGCCGATCAAGCGCGCCGGCATGACAATCAACCAGAGCAACAGCAGCAGCAGAGTGCCGACAAATACCCAGCGTCCCAAGGAGCTTCCGGCTGCCAACATCGGACTTGATACGAACATCACCTCTTCCCCCAACCACCTCAAACGGACGTTGCCATCAATGGTCGCGACTAAACAAGGTCGTTCTCCTCGGCACGAGGCAACCAACAGACGAGCCCCCGTAGTCGCTGTTCGTCATAGGGTGTCGTCACCAGGCTCACGGCCACAGCGCTCAACAGTGCGGCGACAAACGACCACCAGGCCACCCACAGAAACGAGGTGGTTCCTCCGTCACCGATCAAGGGGCGCCAAAAATGAACGAGCGCAGCGGTAACAACGCCGGTGATCATCCCGACGAGCCCGCCCCACTGGGTCGTCCGTTTCGACAACATGCCCAACAACAGCAGGGCCAACAACGATCCTTGGAAGAACGACAAGAAAGTTTGAAACGCGTCAAACACCGATTCGAACCAACGATCCACCAGGTACGCCGATCCCGCGCCTAGCACGATGAACGCCACGACCAACCAACGACCGAGCCGAAGACACTGAGCGTCGGTCGCCTGAGGGCGGATCAGTGGCCGGTAGATATCGCTTACCAGCAACGTGCTGGCCGAGTTAACGTAAGAATCCAGATTGGACAACACGCCGGCCAGGAAGGCGCCGACAACCAGCCCCAAGACGCCGGTCGGCAGCAGTCGGACCACCAGGTAGGGCAACACGAGATTCCCTTGCCAGTTCGGGTCCGGCTGATCCAGGTTTCCACCGAGAAACGGCACACCGAGTTGGTCGTGAAACAGGGCAAGGGCGAGGAGTCCGGGCACGACCAACAGCAACGGGAAGAACATCTTGATCGCCGCGCACAATACGTAGGCCGCCCGCGCTTCGTTTTCGCTGCGCGTGCCGAGGCTGCGCTGCACGATGGCCTGGTTTCCGATCCAGTACGACGGCCCCAGTACGAGGCACAGGCCAAGAAAAACGGCCGGCCAACCAAACTTCGGATGGTCGGCCGGTGGAATCAGCGAGAAATGATGAGTCGTCCAATCATGGCCGCCTGCGGATATCGCGGCCTGCATCTGCTCCCAACCGCCTACCCGCTGCCAACCGATCACACAGATTAAGACCGCCCCTGTCATCAATACGGCGCACGAAAACGCGTCGGTCGCGACAACAGCCTTCAACCCGCCAACGGTCGTGTAAAGCCCAACGATGAACGCGGTGATGGAGATGGAAAACCAGAACGGCCAACCCAACAAGACACGAAACATGGCCGTGGCACTCACGAAAATCGTGCCGAGCGTGGCGATCATGAACAGCGTCCATACGACGGCAAAGAACGTTCGCACATGCTGGTTGTAACGGCGCCCAAGGTACTCCGGAATCGTGTAGATACCGGCCATCCAGAAGAAGGGCATGAACAAGAAAGCGGCCACCAAAACCGCAAGGCTGCAACCGATGAAATCGAAATTCATCATGACCACGCCGTAACGATAGGAGTCGGCCGCCACGCCAACCATGTCCTTGGCCCCGATGTCCGACACCACCAGAGACATCGCCACGGCCCACCAGGGAAGTGAACGACCCGCCAGGAAGAAATCGCGCGACGATTTGACGCCCCAGCTCATATAGAGCCCGATGGCCAGAACCAACAGCAGATAGACGGCCACCAACAGGCCGTCGATCCAGCCAAGTTGCACGCTGTCCATTCCCTCTTCCCCATCAGGCCCGCGGCATGCTGATAACAAATGTCAAACCGAATGCGCGGGATTCGCAATTTGTCTGGAAAGACGGTACAATTCCGTCTCGGTATTCGCAAAACCGGTTACCCGCCTGGCCGCTCGAATCGATAACACGTTCGGCAGCATGCCGGCGATGCACCACCCTATGCCAGACACGCTCGCTTTGCAACAACCGGACGGTCGGCAGCACAAAAGCCCAATGATATAGGGACGCGAGAATGACATCGGAGAACCCGTACCAGGCGCCTGAATTCGCTGCCGAAATCACCGGTCTGGTCAACAACACGACCAGCGATCTCCGCAGTGTGGCT
>CAYNDU010000283.1:0-7528 GCA_964395615.1 uncultured Pirellulaceae bacterium
CCAGTGAACACCTTGCTCAGCCCAACCGCTACGGAAGCTCGTTCCTGCACCCCGGGCAAGCATTGCGAATCGATACATCTTGACGCTCGGGCGATGCAGTTGGTAGAGTCATCGCGCGCCGCAGGTAAGCGCCCGCCGGTATGCGCTGAGCGATTGCCGAGGCAACAGGGATGTTTGCATGAACCGCCGACCGACGACAACCGCCTTCCCCGTCGCAGGCCCGTCCTCCATGTGGTTTCTTGCCACGTTTACATGGACGGCATCGGTCTTGCTGATCGGCTGTGCGCGGTGGTCGCCGCCGCCGCTGACCGAGACGAACCAGCTACCGATGCCCGGTCTGGCCAAAGAGAGTGTTGTCTTGGAAGTGACGTTTGTCCGAATTCCGGCCGCCAACACCGAGTTTGCCGATCATTTTTGGCGCGAAGTCGATGAAGGATGGGTGAATAATCAACTGCGTCGTCGCATGGCAGCCAACGGACTCCGCTGCGGACTGCTGGGCGAATCCGTACCCGCCAACTTGCAGAAAGTCCTGGATGCTCAACAAGCTATCGATCCACTGAAGATGATGACCGATGGACAATTCGGCTCCGACGTGATCGCCCGAACGCACCAAATCCGCAGCCAGGCCGGACAACCAGGCAAAATCGTGGTACGGAGCGGTCCCATTGAATCGGTCGCTGCGTTGGAATTCGATGATCAGGGCCACGTTCATGGCGAAACATTGGAGCAATCGCAGTTCCACATTTCGTTTCGTACGAATCCGCAAGGAAGCGGACAGGTGATTTTGGAATTAACTCCGGCCATCGAGCACGGTCAGCCGCGATCCCGATACGTCGGACGCGAGGGAAACTGGGCCTTGGATAGCGGAAGCCGTCCGGTCAAGACTTTCGGCTCCCTCCGACTGGAATCCGCGGTGGCCCCCGGCCAGACGGTGGCACTGACCTGCACCGCGCCGGCTCGAGGCCTCGGCGCTCAGTTCTTTGCCGCAGACCCTTCATCCAGAGGGCCTCGACTCATGTTGTTAATACGCGTTCAGCAGACACAAATGGACGACCGTTTTCTGAAGCCCCAAGTCGTGGAACCGCTGGCGACGGGAATGCACTGACGGGCAATCCGTCCCACGGTTCACGAAGCGTCTTTGCGAAGCAAGCCTGCCCCAACCAATCACCCCGGATTGCGACATCCAACGAGGCCCCCGATAATTGCAACCGGTCTCGAAGCCAAAATGCGTCACGAGCCACGCCCTGCGCCTGTTGGCTTTGTCCCGCCGAGTCCATCCATCACATTTCGCCTGGCCGCCGACGCGGATGTGGCGTTGAACAACCAAACGAGGAGATTCTCATGGCTTTAGTCCCTTTGCGCGTACTGTTGGACCATGCGGCCGAACACAATTACGGAGTGGCTGCCTTCAATGTCAATAACATGGAGCAGATTCAATCGATCATGGCCGCGGCAGAGGAAACCGACTCGCCCGTGATCGTCCAGGCTTCACGTGGAGCACGCGCCTATTCCCAGGACGCCTATCTCAAACATCTGATGCTGGCCGCCGTGGAGCTCTACCCGGAAATCCCCATCACCATGCACCAGGATCACGGAAACAGCCCGTCCACCTGCAGCAGCGCCATCGAAAACGGCTTCACCTCGGTCATGATGGACGGTTCACTCCAGGATGACGGAAAAACTCCGGCCTCCTTCGAATACAATGTCAACGTGACGAAAGAGGTCGTCGATCTGGCACACCCCAAAAACGTGTCGGTTGAAGGTGAATTGGGCTGCCTGGGGTCCTTGGAGACCGGCACGGGCGAGAAAGAAGACGGACACGGCGCTGAAGGCGTCTTGTCACGCGACCAATTGCTGACCGACCCTGAACAGGCTGCGGAATTTGTAGAGCGAACCGGCGTCGATGCACTGGCCGTTGCGATCGGAACGAGTCACGGGGCCTACAAATTCACTCGAAAACCGACCGGCGATGTGCTGGCAATCAGTCGGATCGAGGAGATTCACCGACGGCTGCCCAACACCCACCTGGTCATGCACGGTAGTTCGTCGGTTCCCCAGGAATTGCAGGATATTATCAACCAGTTTGGCGGGGCCATCCGGCAAACGTACGGGGTCCCGGTCGAGGAGATTCAACGCGGCATCCAGCATGGGGTGCGTAAGATTAACGTCGACACGGACAATCGACTGGCCATTACCGGGGCGATTCGCCAGGTATTTGCCGAAACGCCCGAGAAATTCGACCCCCGCGACTACCTGAAACCGGCACGAGAAGCCATGAAAAAGGTCTGTATCGCTCGAATGCAGGCGTTTGGCCAAGCCGGTCAGGCGCCGAGTGTCCGAGCGGCGATCGGATAACGCCGTTGCTCCAATCAAGGCCTGCGTCTACAATCCGCCCGACCATCGCCTCAGCTGGGACGACGGTAGAAACATGGCCGGCCGATGGATCATCGAGCGCGGGCCCGATGGAGTGGGAACGGAAGCGAGCGTTCGTCAAGGAAGACGCGCATGAGCCCGGATGCAGTACCCAGAACCTCTCAGAACCACGTTCGTCACGTCGAGCAGTTGGGGTACGCACGAGAAATCGTGCATGCCGAGGGCCAGTCACTGGTACAGTTCTCCCAACGGCTCGACGGGGCGTTCTGCGAAGCGGTTCGGCTTTTGCTCAACTGCCGCGGCAACGTCATCGTAACCGGCATGGGGAAAGCCGGGCTGGTCGGACGCAAGATAGCGGCAACGTTGGCGTCCACCGGAACAGGCAGCCATTTCTTGCACCCCGGCGAGGCCGTGCACGGCGACCTGGGGGCCATTCACCCATCGGACCTGGTCCTGGCCCTTTCCTTCAGCGGCGAGACGGAGGAAGTCGTTCGGTTGATACCCTCACTGCTGGCTTCCCGCACCCCCCTGCTGGCCATCACCGCCCATCGCACGAGTACGCTCGGCAAGGCCGCTCACCAGACCATCGAGTTGGGTCCGGTGGAGGAGGCAGGCGAGTTGGGTCTTGCGCCTAGCACCAGCACAACGCTGATGCTGGCCGTTGGTGATGCGTTGGCTTTGGTGGCGAGTCGGGAACGGGGTTTTCGTCGCGAGGATTTTGCCCGTTTTCACCCCGGAGGCAGTTTGGGACGCAAGTTGGCCCACGTCGAACAGGTCATGCGTCCTTTGGACGACTGCCGAGTAGCTGCTCAGGAATCGACGGTGCGGGAGGTGCTGATCCGGCTCAGTCGACCCGGGCGACGCACGGGGGCCATCATGCTCGTCGACTCGCGAGGCGCACTGACCGGCCTGTTTACCGATAGCGACCTGGCCCGGCTCCTGGAGGAAAGGCGGGACTCCGCCTTGGACATTCCCATTCAAAACGTGATGACTCTCCACCCCACGCATGTGCCGATCGGCACGCGACTGATCCAGGCGGTCGGCACGATGGCAGCCGCCAAGATCAGCGAGTTACCGGTCATCGGGCAGGACGGCACCCCGGTCGGGCTGATCGATATCACGGACGTCGTTGGCCTGATGGGGATGACCGAGGGTACCGATCGAACGTCGAACGAGGCTCAAACGCCTACCGAAGACGACGGCTCTCCTGGCCCGGACACCTTACGATTTCCTCAGCAACACGCAGGTTAGTCGGATGACTCTCGAGAATCGTTGCCACCAGATCGAGCTCATCTTGTCTGACGTGGACGGCGTGTTAACCGATGGCGGGTTGATTTTCGACAACAACGGTATCGAGACAAAGAAGTTTCACATTCGCGACGGATTGGGTATCCAACTCTGGCAGCGCGCCGGATTTCAGTTCGGAATCCTCACCGGTCGTTCCTCGCAAATCGTACGCGTGCGCGCCACGGAATTGGGACTCGACATCATCCGCCAGGGGTTGCAAGACAAGGTTTCGGTGGCTCGCCAGGTTTTGGAAGAACTTGGATTGACGTTTTCGCAACTGTGCTACATCGGCGACGATCTGACCGATCTACCGTTACTGCGTCGAGTGGGCCTGTCGGCAACCGTGGCAGACGCCGCGCCGGAAGTGCGCGAGGCGGCTCATTGGGTCGCGCAGCTCGACGGCGGCCGCGGTGCCGTACGCGAACTCATCGAGCGAATCCTCCAAGCAAAGAACCGTTGGGCCGACATCGTTGCCCGTTATATCGATCAGTAAACCCGTTATATCGATCAGTAAACTTGTGACAAGTGAGCTCGCTGCGGCCAATGTCTTTACTCTCGGCACGTCATCGTTTCGGTATCGGTTTGGGCGAAGTCCTGGTCACCCCGCTCGACTGGCCTGCTCGCATGACTCGCTGGCTCGTGGCCTTGGTGATTTGTATTACGGCCTACCAGCTCTATGCGTGGACCATTGTCCCGATCGTTGAGCCGAACGTTTCAACCCGGTCAACGATGGTTGACGGTACGCCACCACGGCGCCGCATCCGGCACGCCGATTTGAACATTCTCTTCCAACCGGACGATTGGGAACGCCAGAATCCCAAGGTGCTCGAAACAGAAAGAGCCGTCTTGCTGTTTCAAGACTACCGGCCACTCGACAAAGGTCGTTTGGAACTCAAGCCATGCACGGTGGTCGTCTTTTCCTCCAACCGGTCGGAATCCGAGGCAGGCGGGCGGCGACCGATCGTCATGCGTGCCCCCGGCGGGGCGCTGTTGAGCTTTTCGGGCTCGTTGGATCCGACACACTTCTCATTCCGCCGTCTCACAGCCGCCCGTTTGGTGGGAGAAATCCAGATCAGCAGTCCACCAACAAACATGGATGCTCACGACGGAATTCAAATCACGACACGAAACGTGCAGATACTCCCTCAGAAAATCTGGTCTCCTCACGACGTGTCGTTTCAGTATGGAAAGAACTGGGGTAGCGGACGCGGGCTGACAATTGCATTACAGGACGCGGATGACGGAAACTCGCAGGCCGAGAAACAGCTGTTTTCCAACGTTCAAGAGTTGGAGCTCGAGCACGTCGACAAGTGGGTATTGAGCCTGCCTTCGAGCCCGTTGATGGGTGGCAACCCGATCGACGAGAGTCCCACCCGGGAAAATCGCCAGACAGGCTCGCAGGCCGAACCGCGGGCGATCGAAGTAGAGCTGACGTGCCTCGGGCCGTTTCAGATCGATTTTCAACGCGGATGCGCCCGTTTCGAGGATCATGTAGATATGGTCCACTCCAACCCAGATGGTTCGCGCGACCAGTTGCAATGCGAACAATTGCTCCTCTATTTGGGCAATGAGAAACGACCGGCTTCGTCGTCAACGCTCGATGCCGATTCAAACTCGACCGGTACAACCGGGGAACCGACTGGTCATCCGTTGAGTCGAATCGCGATTCAACGCATCGAGGCGGTCGGATCGCCTGTCCGTCTGCAAGCACCTTCGCTTCAGACGGTCGCTCGGGGCCAACGGTTAGAATACGACTTCAGCAGGCGAATCGTCCGTTTGGAGGACGACCAGGGTGCTCTCTTCGCCTACCGGCGCCATGAAGTCGTATCGCCGTTCTTGGAATATCAGGTGCGTGAGGAACCGCGAGAGTTGGGCCAACTGCGCGCAAAGGGGCCGGGAAAATACGTTGGTCGCCTTGGCGACGAGGATCAACGACGCGTCGATGCCCGCTGGCAAGGAGACTTGCTGCTCGAACCGCAAAACAAATTGCATGTACTGTCGCTGGTCGACGGCGCCGACGTTGACATCTCTGACGGAGGCCATTTTTCGGCCCAACAGGTCTATATCTGGCTCGAACAAAGGGCGGCGCCCGCCAATTCAGATCGGCCCAGTCAATCCTCGTCACTCAACGTTCGGCCAGTCAAGATGCTGGCGCGCGGACAGGTCCACGCCCAAACACGACAGCTGACCGGATCGTTTCAGCGTCTGGAAACCTGGTTTGACTATCCGGCGACTCAACCAGAAAAGCCCGGTTCCAGCGAGTCGGCCGCCATCCGCTCAAACTCGACACAGCCAAACGGCGAGCAGCTTCCATCCGGTCCGGCCTTGCTCGTGGGAAGGGATGGAAAATTCGCCCGCGATCGCGACGCTACCGAGAGCTCCCCGATCGAAATGACCGGAGAAATCATGCGGCTGCGCCTCGAGATGGTCCAGCCGGAGCCTCGGCTTCAAGAGGCAACGGTGACCGGCAATGTTCATCTTCGACAGATCATGTCGTCCACTGCCGGCTCTAACCTGATCATCGATGGTGGACAGCTTCGGTTGCAGTCCGACGCCCTGAACCGATCGACGGTAGACGTTGTCGGGCCGTCGGCGCGGATCCTTGCCAACGGACTCGTGATGGAGGGCACAGACTTTCACCTCTCCCAAAAAGAGAACCGGATCTGGTCGCAAGGACCAGGCCGAATGAAACTGCCGACACGAAAGCCGAAGACGGAGTCACAAGCCCCGTTGTCGAACACACCGATGTGGGTCTACTGGCAAGGGAGCATGGACTTCGACGGCCAACTTGTGCGGTTCCTCAAACAGGTCGAAGTGCGTGGTGTGCACAACACAAAGTCAGGCGATCGGTCCCATGTCCATGCCGTCGGAGATCAACTACAGGCGCAACTCAATCAATACGTGTCCTTCGAACAATCGAAACGCTCCGACGACTTGGATATCGTCGAATTACGTTACCTGGGCACGGTCATTACAGAAAATCAAACGTTCGACTCGTCCGACGCACTCGTTTCACACGACCATCTACAAACTCGTGACTTGGTCCTTGACCGTCGTTCGGGCGATTTTCACGCCAAGGGACCGGGATGGATTTCGAGCACGCGTCTTAAGAAGCCGGACAAGGCAACCTCCGGCTCAACTCGGTCTCCTCTCGCCATGGGTCGAGTTGGGTTGGTCTATTTGCGCGTCGATTATGAGAACGGCGTTCAGGGTAACATCGATTTGCGTGAACTGGAGTTCCAGCATTTTGTGCGCACCGTCTACGGTCCCGTCGAAACATGGAACCAAGTGATCGCCTCCGAATCGACCGCTTCGTTCAGCCCCGACGATATCCTCATGACCTGCGATCGTCTCATTGTCGCCGACATGGGAACAAAGGGCCGTCGAGCCATCGAATTGACCGCGCTCGGACATACGGTCATCGAGAACGTCGGCTATTCCGCGAAGGCCGATCGATTGTCCTACGCCGAGGCCAAAAGGCAATTGACACTTGAAGCACTCGGCCGGAATTTTGCTCAACTCCAGTACCGACCCGCCACCGGAGGGGCGCCTTCCTCGTGCGCTGCCAAGAAGATCCTCTATTGGCCGGACACCGGCCAGCTCGAAGTGTTCGGAGGCAAGTCGGCCGTGCTCAATCAGGCAGCAACCGGCACCACACCTTCAGCCCGAATTCGATAAGCGGCCGACCGGCGTTGGATATTCCCGGCCGATGGCCGCCGGCAGCGTGCAGGAACGGACTTTTTTTAGGTGGACGTATTCAGCGCGATCTTGACGTTCGGGCGATTGGGATTCCCCGGGTGTTCTTCCAGGTGATTCCGTAGTCGGTCGTCGTCGCACAAAGGGGCGACATAAATGTCGCACAGAGCGG
>CAYNDU010000284.1:0-7524 GCA_964395615.1 uncultured Pirellulaceae bacterium
ACTCTCGGATCGCTGGCGGCCGGAGAACCGGCCTTCTATTCCATCGAAATGAACGGCAACCCCATCGGCTATTCGAGAATTGTGCGCGAGCCGGTCGTACTCGACGGACAACCTCATGAGCGACTCATATCCGATTTCCAGATCAACGTCACTCTCCTGGGAAAGAAGCGTTCGATGTCGAGGCATTCCGAAACGGTCCTCACCGTTCCCTCTGGACGTCCGGTCAATTTCCATTTGACGAGCAGAACGAATGACGTCGTCGCGTACGTCACATGTGAATTCGACGACAAACGTGTCCGAACGTGGAAGTACACCGATCCTTCGAACCGTGGAAACGCCGAACAGAAGGAGATTGGCGAGAACGTGGTCATTCTTGGAAGCAACAACTTTGGGCACTGGAGCCTGATTTTGGAGCAAGCAACTCGCAACGCCGAAGATCAGTCGGCGAATATTCAGATTTTTTTCCCGGACATGGCCAAGACAACGCGGATGGAACTTCAGCGAGTTGAGCAGCGCGAGTTGACTGTCTTGGGCAGACCGCGACAGGCGGCGATCTGGAAGATCACGGGAGATGCCACCGAACTCGTGGCGGATGCCGACTCGGGACAGCTGTTATCAATGAACCTGCCCTCACAGAAAACGACGATTACATTGGCCGACGCGAGCGTGGCAGACAAGCTCAAGGATAGTGCACCCCAGGAACTGTTGGCAACTCACTTCGCACAGTCGAATGTCCGGTTCGACGACTTTCTCAAGGTCCGTCAACTCACGGCCCGGGTCGATGTCAATGTGATTGGATCGGGAGTCGCCAATCCCCGCGATGTGCTGAAGACATCCATGCAGACATTTGACGGGTCGAAAGAGGACGCAACCATCAAAGGAACGGTCACCATCCATTCCCGCAGTTACGAAGGGGCCAACAGTCCGAAGTTTCCCAACTCGCCGCCGTCCGATCCCCGGTTAGCGCGCTGGACCCGGCCGGCCGACCTGATCGAGTCCGACGATGCCGATATCGCTCGACTGGCTGGTGAACTGACTCAAGGCGCGTCAACTCGCTGGGAAGCCGTGCAGCGCATTTCAGGCTGGGTGCACGACGAAATCGCATACAGCATCGCCGACACTCCGTCGGCTCGACTGGCACTTGAGACTCGAAAGGGAGACTGCGGACCGCATGCCACTCTGGCGGTGGCCATGCTGCGATCCTTGGGCGTTCCGGCCAAACTGGTGGGAGGACTCGTCTATACGCCGATGCTCGGCGGATCGTTCGGTCAGCACGCCTGGGTCGAAGTTCATATGGGAGAAGATGGCTGGATAGCATTTGATCCGACCACGGGCGAATTGGCTCCGTTGAGCGCCGTGCATGTAAAATTATTCGAGGGAATGGGTGGCGCCATTCCGAACCAGATCGAAGTCGTGGCCTTTGACCCACCCAACGCGCCACGCACGACGCATCAGCCCGCTCCCGATCGCGCGTTCCCATGGAAGCTCGCCAAGGACTATGCGTACCACTACGTTCAGAACGGAAATGCACTTGGAGAACAGTCCTTTCAGTTCACAAAGGACAAGGACCATGAACGACTGCGACTGAAGAGCCGAATGGGATTGAAGACGTCGCAAGTCACACTGAACACGCAGACGTCAATGGTCTTTCAAGAAGACGGGATACCGATCTCTTTTGAACGAACATTTGATGTCGGGGGGAAGAAAACGGTCATCGATTGTCGTTTCATCGAAGAGAAGGTGACCATCTCGATCAAAGGATCGACGAACTTGGACCGTGAAATCGAGATCCCCAAGGGTAGTTTCTGCTTCGATAACAACTTGATCCCTTCGTTCGCCGCTATCTGCTCGCACATCGCGCTTAAGAAAGATGCGACGGTAAAGATCGACACGTTCCATCCGTCAACCATGCAAAACATCGGCTTGACGTTTCAAGTCAAGTCAATCGAGCAGCTGAAACTCGGGAAGAAGACGGTCGAGTGCTACGTTTGTGACGTCGCACCTATCAATAACACGTTCTGGATCAGTCTCGACGGGCGTCTGCTGAAAGTCGTCGCCGGCAATCTGGTCGTCGAAGTGGCTCCCGTCGACTAAGTCCGACCTGCCCATGACGGGTCGACGACGAGCACATGCCGAGGAAGACGGAGCAAACCACCAGCGGGGACGATGTGCTGGAGCAGTCGGTTCGTTGATGATGCGCAACGGTGCGTTGAATTCAGCACAAGCTACCGGTTTTAGACGAATCGGTCGAGCAGAGTTTCGACCAGTCGCCAGCAGACCAGCTGCATGCGGGGGACATGGAACGGGCCCTTCCAGAGGTTGCCTTTCAACGGGACGCTCAAACGACCATCACGGTGAAGATAGCCAAACCACTCGCCGAATTCCGGGTCGGGAAAACGGGCGTACGTCCAGTCGTGGATGGCTCTGTGCCATCGGGCGTATTTCGGGTCCCCGGTCAGGGAGAAAGCCATAAGCGTGGCGATCACCGTCTCGTTTTGCGGCCACCAGAATTTCATGTCATGCCAGTACTCCTGGACCGGGCCACCCCACAAGTCGACAAAGTACAACATCCCGCCGTACTCTGAGTCCCAACCCCTCTGCCACATCCAGTCGAGCATCGTGCATCCCAGATCAATCAGCGACGAGTCATTTCTCAGCCGGCCCTCGAGCATTATGAACCAGGCCCCTTCCATTGCATGCCCCGGATTCAACGTGCGTCCATCGAAGTGGTCAAGTATTTCTCCATTCTCTCCAACCGTTTCCATCACGCACTGGAGTTCCGGCTTAACATGATCGCGTCGAATCACATCAATACTGCGTTCAATCCACTCATTGGCCTCGGGTAGTTTGATCGAGTCGAGTAGTTGTCGAGCGGTCACGATGACAATCATCGGAAAACCGAGTGACTTTGTGGGTCGTGTCTCCGTGTACTTAGGCTGCACGTTACGTGGATCGGTCTGGTGCTCGACAAAACGGCGGAAAGCGTTTCGAGCTTTTTCGGCCCATCGCTGATCGCCGGTCGCCCGAGCCAATTCGCCGTAGGCAATTGCAGCAAAACTCTCCGAAAATGCATAGCGTCGTTTGCGAATGGGATGCCCGTCACGAGTGACATGAAACCACATGCGCCCGTCGTCGGGATCGGTACAGTGCTCGTCAAGGAATCGACCGCCCAGAAGGGCCGCCTCAAGCCAGTCATCTCTTGGTTCTACGTCGTTGAACAGTTTGGCTAACAGCCACGTGAACCGCCCCTGTTGCCAGACCCCTTTGTCGCTATCCAGCAGAGTTCCATCGCGATCGCGACAGAGTTGAAACCCGCCATATTCCCGATCGACGCATCGGTCCAGCCAGAAGGGGAGCGTGTCGCGCAGCAAGCCATCGCGATAGACGGCTCGCAGCGACTCAAGCCGATCCCGATTCATGGGCTGCTGATCGCCGTCCGGCACCGGATTCAAAGACTGTCCCATTTGGCTTGGAGCTCGTTAAACTAGCGACGCACCGAGGATTGCGATACGAACGATACCACGGATGACACGGCATTGCCACGAAGGACGAAGACTGGCGTGGCTGGCGTTCAGGAAAGCTCTCTTCGCACTTTCGCGAACTTCTCGATGGCCATGGCCAGGTCTTCCTGGGAGTGTGCGGCAGAGATTTGCGTGCGGATCCGGGCTTTTCCTTTCGGAACGACGGGAAACGAAAAGCCGATTACATAGACACCCTGATCAAGTAGAGCGTCAGCGGTCCGGGTGGCCAATTTGGCATCGTACAACATGATCGGGACAATAGGATGACTGCCCGGCAACACGTCGTATCCGACTTTGCTGATCCCCTCGCGGAAGAACGCCGTATTGCTCTCCAGTTTGTCGCGCAATTCCGTCGACTGGCTCAACAGATCGATCGCTCGGATGGATGCGCCGACGATGGGCGGCGCGACTGAGTTGGAAAAGAGGTAGGGCCGGGACCGCTGGCGCAACATATCGATGATTTCCTGTCGGCCGCTTGTATAACCACCGCTGGCTCCGCCGAGTGCTTTTCCCAAAGTGCCGGTAATAATGTCGACTCGATCCATCACATCGTGATGTTCGTGCGTACCGCGACCGCGTGGCCCCATGAAGCCGACAGCATGTGAATCGTCGACCATCACCATGGCGTCATATTGATCGGCCAGATCACAGATCTCGGGGAGGTTGGCAATGTAGCCGTCCATCGAGAAGACGCCGTCGGTAGCGATCAGCCGGAATCGGGCGGACCGGGCTTCTTCAAGTTTGGCCTTCAGATCCGTCATGTTGTTGTTTTCATAGCGAAACCTCTGTGCCTTACAGAGTCGAACGCCGTCGATGATGCTGGCATGATTCAGCGAGTCCGAAATGACGGCATCTTCAGCCGTGAGCAGCGTTTCGAAGAGTCCGCCGTTTGCGTCGAAGCAGGAGGTATAGAGGATCGTATCGTCCTGGCCAAGGAACTGGCTGATCTTGGATTCCAGTTCTTTGTGAATCGACTGCGTACCACAGATGAAGCGGACCGACGACAGGCCGTAGCCCCATCGATCAAGGGCCTGGTGTGCAGCGGCCACAACATCGGGATGTTCGGCCAGTCCCAGGTAGTTATTGGCACACAGGTTCAGCACTCGTTCATCGCGACCGACTTCGATCCGAGCCCGTTGCGGGGTCAAAATCGTCCGTTCGGATTTTTCGAGCCCAGCCTGGCGAATCGATTCCAACTCACCGGCCAGATGGTCTTTCATCGTCGTGTACATCTCGATCCTCCTGCGTTACCGGGTTCCGTGCATTGTGAGGCGAAGGACAGCCGCAAGCGTGACGAGAGAAAACCGGAGCCAACGGGTTCGGCCAACGGGCGTTCGTGTGCCGGCTTCATGCGGTCCCTTCCGAATCGATCAGGTCGTGGCATCGGCCCAATTCAGGACGACTTTCCCGGACCGGCCTGACCGAATCACCTCGAATCCCTGCTCAAACTCTGTATAGGCGAGCCGGTGCGTGATGACCGGGCTGATATCCAAACCGCTCTGCAACATCACCGTCATTTTGTACCAGGTCTCGTACATTTCACGACCGTAGATCCCCTTGACGGTCAACATGTTGAAGACCACTTGATTCCAGTCCATGGTCATTTCCTTAGCGGGGATTCCAAGCATGGCAATCTTCCCGCCGTGGCACATGTTTGCCATCATGTCACGGAACGCGTCGGCGTTGCCGGACATTTCCAGTCCGACATCGAAACCCTCCTGCATTCCAAGTTTCTCCTGGACGTCTGAGATGTTCTCGGAGCTGACGTCGATGGCAAGGGTCACGCCCATTCGGCTCGCAAGCTCCAGCCGGTAAGGATTCACATCGGTGATGACGACGAATCGAGCCCCGGCGTGGCGCGCGACGGCCGCAGCCATCGCGCCGATCGGGCCGGCGCCGGTAATCAAAACATCCTCGCCGAGCACGGGAAATGTCAGAGCTGTGTGGACGGCGTTTCCGAAGGGATCGAAGATGGAGGCCACATCTCGGTCGATCGAAGCGTCATGAAGCCAGACGTTCGTCATCGGCAACGCGATGAATTCAGCAAACGCACCCGGCCGATTGACACCAATCCCCTTGGTATCAGCGCACAGGTGTCGCCGTCCTGCCAGACAATTCCGGCAGCGCCCACAGACGACGTGCCCTTCGCCACTGACCACGTCACCAGCGTGAAAGTCAGCCACATTGGACCCGACGTCGACAATCTCTCCCACAAATTCGTGCCCGACAACCATTGGCACGGGGATCGTTTTCTTGGCCCACGCATCCCAATTGTAGATGTGTACGTCCGTACCGCAGATCCCGGTCCGGTCGACCTTGATCAGGACATCATTGATCCCGATCTCCGGCTCGGCAACGTCCTCCAACCAGAGACCCGGTTCGGCATGCCGCTTCACTAACGCCTTCATGATCGCCACCACTCTCCAAGATCCAGCGATTGACGTGTCCATTGCTGCGGTCACGCGGCCGTGGATCGGCCACGCGTAACGGCAGACTACCGTTACGCTATCGCTTATCTGGGCGATCGAAAAGGGGGCTGCTGGGTGAGGGCGTTTATCGAGGCACGCCGCCCACATCCCAGTTGCGGTCCGGTACGGTCAGAATCTCCTCGCAAAGGGCCTCGAACTCAGGCGGTACGTCCGTCGCCTCGTTACGAAGTTCGAATAGAAAATCTCGCTCGACGTCTCTCACAAGTCCGTCCGAATAGAGCATCTTCAACAAATAGAACTGCTCGTCGCTGCCGATCTTCCCGTCAGCAAGCACAATCTGTTTGAGCGTGGGAAAGAAGAGATCGTCGAATTCAGAACAGACTTCTCGAGCCGAACTGAGCAGATTGACCAGGAACTTCAAGTCCTCCATGTCCAGTTCGCCGTCTTCATGAATGTAGTTGTGGATCACTTCCACTTCGTCCGCCGTTATCCGGTCGTCCGCCAACAGTCGCTCTTGCAATTGGTAGAGATTTCCCATGCCAATGGTCCCCTTCCTGATTAGTCGTCTCGTTACGCCCTGGTGTTGAGATTGACAGACTCGGTCGCCTGCAAGTCTCGGAACGGCTGCTCGGCTCCAAAGCAGCGCGCAGCGGCGCCGAGCATCACAGCAAACATAGCTCACCACGGACCGTCTGACGGTCGGGCGGCCGCAGAAACCGATCACGTCGATCGAGCGGATCGCGACGGTAGCGCCGGCGCGCGACGTGCGCGCCGGTCAGGACCGGTCGTCGGTCAATTCAAAAATTGCCTCGATTTCGACCGTGATGTTCCCCGGCAAGGAGACGGCGCCGACCGCGCTGCGCGCTCCCACTCCGGCCTGGGGGCCGAATACTGCAGCCAACAACTCGCTGCATCCGTTGATAACGGCCGGTTGCTCGAAGAAATCCGGCACGCAATTGACCAGACCCAGCACTTTGACCACGCGTTTCACGCGATCCAAACTGTCGAATTCCGCCCTGAGCGTCGCCAACAGAGCGAGGCCCGTTTGTCGGGCGGCCAGGTAACCGGCCTCCTGGTCAACGTCCTGGCCCACTCTTCCGGTTAATAACGACCCGTCGGGCAACAATGGTCCATGTCCCGACAGGTACGCCACGTTGCCACTCACCACGATTGGGCGGTAGACGCCCATCGGCTTGGGTGCCGGCGGCAACACGACGTCCAGGTTTTTCAGGTTCGAGTCGGCTGACATCGCGGGATTCCCTTTTTCGAGCACACGAGGGGGTGAACGAGTGCGACGGTGTCGCAATTCCGGCATGGGGCATTTTGACGGAAACTCCGAGCCGAGACCAGCAGAGGTGCCGTCGGGCCCGTGTCGCCCACCCGCAATCCGCTGCAGGTACGCGCGCGCTTTAGGTGGACAGATTCCGCGCGATCTAGATCTGTGTGCGTGTGTGTTCTCCCCCGGACGCCGCGTCCGCCACCGGCGGCAAAGAGCCGTCCTCGCCGCGAAAAACCCCCCCCCCCCGCCGATGACGAAGGGTCGCCGGCGGCAAGAGCGGGCTTCCGCCGTCACC
>CAYNDU010000285.1:0-7523 GCA_964395615.1 uncultured Pirellulaceae bacterium
TTTGGCAAATGACCGAGTTATACGGCTTACTGAGTTATACGGCGCGAGTCCCATATCACCGACTGTTGGAATCTCCAGTGAACACCTTGCTCAGCCCGACCGCTACGGAAGCTCGTTCCTGCACCCCTGCCGCGTCGAACGTGACAGTCCCCGTTCCCTCGGGGACCTCGATCCGTTACAATCGTTGGCTGATTGACTGCGGACCCCGCCGTCGCCAGTTCCAGCATCGCGAGACCGAGTAATGGCACGCAAAGTAGTAAATCGTAAGGTGTTACGCGAGCAGGCTGAAGCTGCTGAAGCTGCTGAAAAGGCAGCGCCCAAAAAGAAAAAGGCCGCCAAGAAGAAGGCGGCCAAGAAGAAGACGGCCAAGCGGGCCAGCCGATCCGCCGCCCAGGTCGATGTGCGCAAAAAGGTCTTTTGGTGCGTCTTCAACCAGTCCATGAAACGCGTGGCAACGTTTGAATTCCACCAGAAAAAAGACGCACAGAAGAAGGCGGCCGAGTTGAGCAAGGCCGGCAAGTCGGCTCAACCGCACTTCGTCCAGAAAGTGAAGGAAGAGCTGGTCGAGGAATAGCCTCGTTGTTCCCGGCCGTGTTGGGCGTCCGTTTCCGGCCGGAGTTTACCGGTCCTCGTACAGGTGATGCCGGGTACAGGGGATGCCGGGGTTTGGAACGCCCGGGTGCCGAGTTGGATCCTGGACTTCCGTAAGGACGATTCCGTGCACAGCGCAACTAGTCAGATGCTGCTCGTTTTGGCAGGGTCGTTGCTTCTAGCAGGATGCAACCCGTCGAGTGACACGCGGGATGCGGCCGAGTCTTCGGGAGCCGGCACCGACTCGGCGCAAGCGTCGCCCGGAGAAGGAGTGTCCGGTTCGGCCACCTCTCAAGGATCCGATCCGACCATCTTTCGGTATTCGATCGCCGAGTTGAACATGAAGTTGGGCAGCTATCTACCGCCACTTGACGAGGGTCGGGTTGAGGTTGCTCCGCCCGACAAATGGTATCTCGAGCCCCGGAGCAAGAATTACCTGACGCGATTTGTGCGGGATCGGACGCATCAGAGTCCACTTCCTCGAATCACGGTACAAGTTCGCCCGGCCGATTTTGACGATCCCGCCGACACCACCGAAGAGGATTTGCTCGAGTTGCTCGATCTCCTGCAGAATCAACTCGATTCTGAATCGGCCAAGGGCCTGATCGAGCAACCGGCGCCCATGGTCATCGGTACGATCGGTTGTATCCGGCACGTCGTCCGCAAACGGTTTCAAATCGGGAAGCGCGTGATTACGGCCGATCGGGAAGTGCTGCAGACGTTGACTCAAGGACGCATTTATCAGTTGTCGCTCGACGCCTATCGCGGCCGGCTGGCCGACGACCGGGCTCGACTTTACGCCGTACTGGCCGGCCTGAATTTCTCTACACCGGGCGAGCCTTCGGACAAGGTGGAATCACCTGGCGAAACGTCGCCTGCCGGTGAGTCACCGGCGACGCCCGACGATTCGAAGTAGTTCGATCGCTCGTCTCCAGCCAACCCCTCCTCCTGCTCATCGGACCTCGACGGCGCTCACTTGGCCTCGATTGCAAAGACGTGGGTACGGTTGGCAATGTAAAGGATGCCATTGGCCACGATCGGGGTGCTGTAGACGCTGTTGCCCATATTGATTTCGGCGATCGGCTCGTGCGGATCGGCGGACAGGTTGAACACGCAGACGTCTCCGTCTTCGTCCCCGATATAGACGTGGTTCTCGACAATCAGTGGCGAGCCCCATGCAGCCGCCAGCATGTCGTAGGTCCAGTGGACTTTTCCGGTCTTTGCGTCGAGACAGTGGAACAGTCCGCTGAAATCAGAGATGAAGAGCAAGTCGTTCTTGATGGCGACCGTTCCGCAACTACGGTGCATTTCCTCTTCGAAATCATATTCGCCGTCCCCATTGGAATCGAAACGGCTATATTCCCAGAGCGCGGCCGAATTGGGATTATCGATGGTCGCTTCACCCTGCTCGGAGATCACCGACTGCAAGCGACGAGGGGGAAGAATCTGGGAGTGATCGTTGGCCTTCACGGCAAATTGAGGGCTGACATCGCCGCGAAGATTCGGGTTGATACACCAGAGGTGCCCGATTCCTTCGCCGTGTTCCGGGTCTTGTCCGACAGCGACATAGACCAGGCCGTCACAAATAACGGGCGTCGCAATGATGTTGTTGCGAGTTCCTGCACCGCCCAGAATCCACTTCGATGTCTTCGGATTTGCATCGAATTTCCAGAGTAACACGGGCTTGCCATCCTTGCCGGCATCTGCTCGGAAGCTGTAGACCCAGCCATCGCCGCCCCCGAAAATCACCTGAGGCACTCCGTGGATCACTCCGACCGTAGGAGACGACCACTGCCCGTGCAGGATATTGACCGCCGGGCTCTTGTTGGTCCAAAGCACCTCGCCGGTTCGCTTGTCCATCGCCATGAAGCTCGGCGCATCGGGCGACGGGATATTGATATGTGACTCATCGACGCCATTCGAGGTATTGACGAACAGGATGTCGCCCAGGGAGGTAACGGAGCAGGCGCACATGTTGTGCTGGGAGACACGAAGCTTATCCATCATATTGAAACGCCAGACCGAGTCGGCTTCGTGCTTGTCGGCTGGGGAAATCACTTTGAAGGCACTCAGCACGGGACCTCGCAGCTCGATCCGGCAATCACGATCGGCGCCGCCGACCCTTGCCTGCACCGACCACTTGGCGCCGGGCTCGGCGGCGGTGACCTTTGCCTTGCCGGTAAGTTCGAAGCCGGCTTCCGCCATTTTTTGGATGAGGGCGTCGGTCAATCGGCCGTCATTGAGTCCCGAGATGGCCGGGCCGACCAGGTCGGCTGCCGGTTCGGCACTCCGCCGTAAATCGAAAAGGCGCCCCAGTTCATTCTGCAACGGTCCATCATCTTCGTCGTCATAGAAGCCCTCGGCGTCCAAACAGACGACTTCGCCACGGTTGGTGACGTACCAGACCCGGTTCCCCTCGACCAGCGGTGCCGCGCAGACACCTTGCAAGGGCCAGTCGTGCACTCGGCCGGTCGGGAGTTTCTCATTGGAGTCCTGCCAGAGAAACGCCCCGTCGGATTCACGGAAGCAGAGCAGGCAGCCGAGGTCGACTCTGGACGGGTAGCGGGGCAGATAGCCGGCTCCGTTATTGGTTCCGACGAAGAGTTTGCCTCGGGAAACGACCGGGTTCCCGTAGGTCTGGCTGCCGACCTGTGTTACCCACTTGATATTCTCAGCTCCATCGCCGAGCCATTTTCCGGTTTTCCGGTCGAATTTTCCAACGTCCCATTGGACAGGGATATTCTCGCCAACGGGCGTATTGTTGCGATAGGACGTGCCGGCCCATTGTGGCCAATCGCCGGCCTTGATCGGAGCATTCGCTGCTTTGTCGATGGGCAGCTTGGCCGCAGGTTTCGACTCGTGGGCTTCCTGGAACGGCTCGGCCGGCCCCCGGAAAGCGACCTTGGTGGCCGACCATCGTGTCTGGGCCCGATGCACGGACGTTCCGTTCGGCTCCCCGCGATTACCGGGGACCTGGGAAGCGACGATGACGCCGGCGATAACAGCTGCTGTCAGGCTAACGGTGAGACGGAGCGACTTCATGGTTCAGTATCTCGGAGTTTTCGAGTGGGGAATAGTCAACGGTTTTCGCATGCAGGACGGCGCCCGGGAACAGACGACGTGGTTGGAGCGGCCTGATCCCGAGGGTCCAGGTTCCTGTTACGGATTGGAAAAAACTTTGACGTTGTCGATAAGAATCTCGGCGTCTTTGGCGTTACCGAACAGGCCCGGGCTACCGGACACGTTCGGTACCGTATCAACGGCTTCGATCGTCCAGCCCTGAGGCTCAGCCTCACCGCGAGGCCATACCTTGCCGCGCAGTCGCGCCTTTCCACCTTCCACGCTTGCCTGCATTTTCATCACGTACCAGACATTCGGTTTCCAGGGGAATTCGACCGTCTGGGCCATGCGCAGTTGAGGGACCCAGCTGCGAATCTGGATCTTCTGGCCGGCCCCCTGGAGGTCGATGGCATACCCTTGTGCGATCAGCCCGATGTCGGGCATCTTTTCGTTTTGGATGGCACCGCGAACGTCGGCTTGAATGGTGTAATTCGAAAGGTCTGGGGGACCGAACCAGCAACGACTTCGCGTTCCCTTGGGGATCGTCGTGATTTTCACCATCACGTTGTTCCCCTCCACCTCTCGAATGACATGACGCACCCGGGCACCGACCCACGAGATGGGCGGATCGGAGAGACCTTCGAACGTAAACTCCCACGGTAACGGGGGAACGACTCGAACACGGGCACGATTCTCCAGCTTTCCGACCTTGGCCGTCACGATCACGGCGGCGTGACCCGCGTCCGATCGAATGTGAAGCGTATCTCCCTGCATCTGGCCCGGGCCAGCGGCTGAAAAATCGGCCGTCGATTCCTTGAGAAACTGGCCGCGGTCATTAAACAGACGGACGCGAAACGGCTGAGTCTGACCCGGTTCGAGCAAGACTTCGGCCGGTATGATCTGAACGTGAGCGACGGTTGTGTGATCTCCGATCGGCGTCTCGCTCGGCGGTTCAACCAGGGTCGGAGGAAGCGACTCCTTTTCGGGATCGCGAAGACAATAGAGTCCTCCACTGGTAGCGATATAGATGCGGCCGTGGGAACAGATGGGCGAGGCATCACAACCCTCTCCCGATGGGAAGCGGCCCTTGCTAACGACCTCGACCCCTTTCTCTTCATCGGGTCGCAGGATATACCACCTTCCGTTCTGAGTGGTGACATAGAGTTTGCCATCGGCGTACAAGAGGCTGCTGCGCATGGCTGTACCGAGCGCTTTCTTGGGCACCAATTCTTCGCCGTTGAGCCTGTCCAGTACGTGCAACTTGGCTCGGTCATCCACACAATAGAGTCGTTGTCCGATCCGCACCGGAGCGCTCTTGCCCGCCATGAATTCGAAGACGCGCCACTGCTCGCCCGATTTCGTAATGTCTCCGCTCATCGTTCCATCGATGGCCGCTATCGTCCCCATGGCCGTGCCGATGTCGTTTTCCTCGCTGTGGCCTATGTAGACCGTGTTGCCTACGACGAGCGGGGCGACATTCAAGCCTCTTCGGGAGAGGGCACAGTGCCAGAGCGGCAGGCCGGTTCGAGGCTGCCAGGCCCAGACCGACCCGTCACCCGAACCGAAGACGAGCGCCTTCTGGCCGTCGAGCACGCAGAGCGACGGAGCACTATAGGTAGTGTCGTAGGGCAGGGGACGCGTGCCACGAAACCAGACAACCTGCCCCGTCGCCTTGTCGAAGGCGATCAGGCGATGCGCCGGTTTCGCTTTATCGCCCCAGCCGATGACGATTCCGCTGGTGATCACCAGGTCGTCGCAGATCACCGGGAAGTTTGTCCGCCCCCCGTATGTGCTCAACAACCCAAAGAACTCATGCAGAGGCACCGACCAGATCCGCTTGCCCGTTTCGCCGTCGAGGCAGAGGAACAGGCCACAGACGCCTTGGGCATAAATGCGTCCGGTGGCCGGGTCGGCCACAACCGATGACCATCCTACGCGTGTATCGGGCACATCCGATAACCAGACATTGAATCGGTTCTCCCAAACCGTCTTGCCAGTCTCTGCGTCGAGGCAGACGACTTTCTCTCCTTCACGTTCAGTTCCTCGTTCCGCGCGTGCCAGCAGGTAGAGTTTTCCATTCATCACCACCGGAGTGCTGCGGGTGCCCAGATCCTCGCGTTTCCACGCAACGTTGCTCCCTTCCCCACCTCGCGGATTGAAACTGTCGACGAGTCCGGTTTCCGGCGAGGAACCGTCGTAACGTGGCCCGCGCCAAAAGGTCCAATCCAGAGGATCCAGGCGAGCGGCGGCGGCAGACGTATTCCGAACCGACGCGTTCTTGGCTCGAAGCATCCGGGAGATCGCCACCGCTTCTTCGACCGGCAATCGCTGGCCGTCCGGTCCCGTCGGAGGAAAAGCGCTCAAATAGGGATCGCCGTATTCATCCTCGGGCATCGGCGAATGCACCACCTCGGGCGGAAACACATCGTAGACGCTGGCGGTTGCCGAATTGGACGGCACATTGCCGTCGCTCTCGCCACCGCTCGTCACATTCGAGGAGGACCACCACGCCAAGGCGCGCAACGTCCCAAAATTCCATAACCCGGACGTGTAGGTGATCGCGATTCCGGCAAACACGTTCAGACCGATTGCCATCCACGTCAGTTTGCGAGCGGACGGTTTCTCGTTGGTCATCATGAGAGTCTATCCTCAGCTAAAGGTCGTCCAAATCGAGCACCGAATTCGGGTCGTCCATCAGGTAAACGGCCAACCGTTCCGTCGCCGGCCGCGAGCAGGCTACGCCCTCGTTATCTTAGTCAAACCACTCGTCATCGGCGTCGAATTTGGGAAACACGATGATCAGCACGCGCATCCTCCCCAATGCCCGGTGTCTCGTGCCCGGTCGCACCAGGACACACATGCCGGGGCGAACATCGATTCGGACCGAATCCAACTCCATCTGCGCACCGGGCTGGCACTCGAGGAAGAAATACGTTTCGGTCAGTTTCCGATGATAATGTCGCCGAGCGTCCTGGCAGATCTCAGTAACATGCACGGTTGCAGGATAATCGACGGTCGAAGTAAAGGCACGCCTTGCCTCACCACAGGGGCAGGCAACGCCGGGAAGCCGAGCGAAGTCGACCACTTCCCAGCCGGCACCGGTTGACTCCGAAGGTGGTCCATTCAACGGATGGTGGTCCTATGTCTCACACATGAGAGGATCGCCCGCGGCGGGACGCCGAGTCCCCCCCGTCCGACTCCAGCTTACCCGTCCGACTCCAGCCTACCGAAACTCCGATGACAGGCCTTGGGCGGGCCGATGGCGGACCATGGGTGGGCCGCGACCGATCACTTTACCCCAGTGGCCCCAACCGATCAACTTTACCAAACGAACGGCCGATTTACCACGCCTGGGCACCGGGGAATCAGCAAGCCTCTTCCAGGCTGGACAACCCTAAGACTTTGCCCAATAAGGCAGGAGAACCACTTGGTGAAATATGACTTCGATCCCTAAAGGCCCGTAGATCTCCACGCCGATACCGTACATGTCACCCGACTCGGCCGCGCGTAGAGTATGCGGAAAGTACGTTGCCGAGCGGGGAAACCGGAGCGCATAAACTGGGTCAACGAATGGCCCAGCCGGTTTTGGCGCACACCGAATGTAGCGGCAGGTGACCCAAGAGATCTGCCGCACGTGGCCCACCCTGTTTCGGCACACCCCGAGGATTATTTTCCTGGACGGAAAGTCGCGTCACGCGAATGAGTGTTTTCGGCGAGTGACTCAGCGCGCCGAAAACACTCAATGTCGTACTGACGGCTTGGGAGAAACGCCGGCTCGTACGTTGCACCGGAAATGGGACAGGGGACGGAAACGCGCTTAGATTTTAGAGGGACGATTGAGAACGATCTGTGACTTATCACCGAGATGCCGG
>CAYNDU010000286.1:0-7488 GCA_964395615.1 uncultured Pirellulaceae bacterium
CGGGAGGTTATCTGCACAAGAGATTCACCCAGAGATTGGTTGAGTTCACGTTGAGACACGCACTTCGCCAGCAGCACACGATCGCCGTACCGGTCCGCGTTGACGGGTTTGGCTACTGGAGCGGGATCGACACGCAGATTGAATTCCGCCCGGCCCCCGTCGACACAGGTATCGTGTTCGTTCGATCGGATTGCGATCCACCGGTTCGCATTTCCGGGGACGTGCAACGGCGTGTGGAAGTTCCCCGCCGGACGAACCTGGCTGAGGGGGACGTTGATGTGCAGATGGTCGAGCACGTGATGGCCAGCCTTTCTGGGTTGCGGATCGACAACTGCGAAATCTGGGTGACGGCGCCCGAGATGCCCGCGTGTGATGGTTCGAGCAAGCTGTTTGTCGACGCGTTGATGAAAGCGGGTCGTCTGCCCCAACCAGCATTCCGCCCGACGCTGGTGGTCACTGGCACGGTTCGTGTCGGGGACGAGTTGAGTTGGGTGGAAGCGCACCCTCATCCGGACGGTGGCCTGCACCTGGAGTATCGGCTTGACTTCGGGCCCGACTCGCCGATCGGGGTGCAGAGAATCGAACTGACGCTGACGCCCGAGTTGTTTCGCTATGAACTGGCACCGGCGCGCACGTTCATTCTCAAGCACGAGGCCGATTGGTTGCGTGAACAGGGTCTAGGAGAACGAGTTACCTGCCAGGATTTGCTCGTGTTTGGAAATCAGGGACTGATTGACAACACTTTGCGATACCCCGATGAATGCGTGCGTCACAAGACGCTCGACCTGATCGGAGACCTGGCGCTGGCCGGATGCGACATCCAAGGACGGATTGTCGCATCAAGGAGCGGCCACCGTTTGAATGCCGATCTGCTCCGCAGCATGATGGCCGTGGAACAGGTGGTTGGTGATTGTACGGATGCGGCCTGAGACACCCCGTGGTGATCCGACGGCAAGTCCCCGCGAACAGTTGAAAGCGACGTCGAGTGGGGCGAGCGTTGGAGCATGTCGTTCCGACCGTCCGCACCTCTTGTTCATTGATTGGCCATTTATTGCTGTGGGGACTTGAGCCATGGCTGCGATCATATCGGAACACGCGGTAGTTCATCCCGACGCGCAACTCGACGACGAAGTCGAGATTGGCCCGTTTTGCGCGGTGGGTCCGGACGTCACGATCGGGCGGGGCACTCGGCTCGTGAGCCATATTAACCTGATCGGCCGTACCACGTTGGGCTGTTTCAATCAGCTATTCCCGGGAGTGGTGATTGGGGCCGAGCCTCAGGATATCAGCTACAAGGGTACCCCGACCGAGGTGATCATCGGTGATCACAACATCTTCCGCGAGGGAGTCACGGTTAACCGGGCCTCGGAGAAGGAGAATGGACTGACGGTCATCGGCAACCATTGCTTTCTCATGGCGTCATCCCACGTCGCTCACGATTGCCGAGTGGGCGACCGCGTCGTCATGGCCAACAATGTTCTGCTGGGAGGACATGTGCAGGTCGATCATCACGCCACACTCGCCGGGGCCAGTGCCGTTCACCATTTTGCGAGAATCGGAGCCTATAGCTTCGTCACCGGAATGAGTCGTGTTATTCACGACGTTCCCCCGTACATGTTGCTCGACGGACAGCCCGCGCGACCCCGGTGCGTTAACGTGGTCGCCCTGAAACGAAATGACTTTTCGTCGGAGGACATTCGCGCCCTGGCCGAAGCCCACCGCCTCCTGTTCCGGAGCAAGGTCGGCCTGGACCACGCCCGCGAGATCCTGCGAAGCAACGGCATGCTGATGCCTTCGGTCAATAACTTGCTCGGATTCATCCAAACGCAACAAGAAGGCAGCCACGGTCGTGGTCGCGATCGGAGGAGAGCAGCATGAGTCGGCTACGAATCGCCGTCGTAGGGGCCGGACACCTGGGTCGGATTCACGCTCGCCTGGTCCAACAACTGGACGAATGTCGCCTCGTCGCGGTCGTCGATCCCGTGCACTCGGCGCGAGAGCAAGTTGCCGAATCGGCCGGATGCAAGACGCTCGACCATTATGAATCACTCGATGGCCTTGTCGATGCCGCGATCGTCGCCACGCCCACGCGATACCACCACGGCGTGGCGAACTGGTTGCTTGGAGAAGGAATTCACGTGCTCGTCGAGAAGCCGATCACCGCCACTCTGCCCGAGGCAAATGATCTGATTCGGACAGCAGCCGAGACGAATACCGTTCTGCAGGTGGGGCACGTGGAACGCTTCAATCCGGTATGGACGACCGCGGCACCGTTTATCGAGCGACCGCAGTTTATCGAGGCCGTCAGATCCGGCGGATACTCCTTTCGATCAACTGACGTCAGTATTGTGCACGATCTGATGATCCACGATATCGACCTGATCTTGTCCTTGGTCCACAGCCCGGTGATGGACGTCGAGGCGATCGGCGCGACCGTCTTTTCGAAACACTCTGACCTGGCCCACGCTCGATTGCGATTCGCCAACGGCTGTGTCGCCAACCTGAACGCCTCCCGCGTCAGTGATTCGGTCGAGCGAACGATGAAACTCTTTGGGCCCACGGCCTTTGCTTCGGTCGACTTCGCCGCCGGTAACGCCACGCTCATCCGTCCTCACACGAGTGTCTTGCGCGGACAGGTCGACCTGACCGATTGCCCGCTCGATCAACGTGCAGCCGTTCAAGCCACGATGTTTGATGAGTTATTGTGTAAGAAGGAGCTCGAGGTTCCTGCCGGAAACGCCATCCTGGAGGAATTGCGAGCGTTTTCCGCGAGCATCCGAAAGGGGAGTCCGGTTCGCGTTACGGGCCAGCACGCAAAAGACGCGTTGGATGTCGCCGAACGCATTGTTCAGGCCATCAAGGTCCATCGCGTTCAGCATGACCAGGCCAGCTTTGACTTGACCGCTCCATTGTCCGCACGAGCGGTACCGGTCCAGACACCTCGCGGTCGCGCCGCCTGAGCACGAAGGGCGGTCAACCGCTGCTTTCGGAAGAAGATCGTTAGGGCAACTGCCTAACGGATGTTGCGAAACGCATGGAATCGGACGTAATTCAAGTGGCGATAAAGCTGGTTCGACTGGAGCAAATCGGCGTGCGTGCCGTCAGCGTGGAGCTTGCCCTCGTGAATGAGCAGCACGCGATCCACGCTGCGCAAGGTTGCCAGGCGACCGGGAAGAATGATCAAGGTGTGATCCGCCGAGGCCAGCCGCAGAGCCTCGTCCAAGTGCTCGGCCGATGCTTCGTCCATTCCTTCATCGGGTTCGTCGATGACCAGTAAGCTCGGCTTCCGCAACAAGGCTCGAGCGAGCCCGATGCGAAACGCTTCGCCGACCTTCAGCTTCGCGTGTTGATTGCCGATCGTCATGGCAAAGCCGCCAGGCAGATCCATGATGAAGTTGTGAGCGCGAGCTTTCTTGGCCGCATCCGTAATTTCGAGCGCCGTACGGCCGTGATCCCCGCAGGCGATGTTCTCGTTGATCGTACCCTCGAAGATCATGCCGTCTCGGGGGACAAGCAGGGCCTGCTTGCGAACAGAAGCCAAGGTGACGGTTGCGACGTCCTGGTCGTCAAATAGCACGCGACCTGCCGCCGGGTCATACAAGCGCAAGAGCAGCCCCGCCATCGACGTCGCTACGTGCCGGTCGGAGGTGATGAGAGCCGTTCGTTGGCGGGCGTCAATTGTGCAAGAGAACTCGGCAAGCAACTTCCTGCCGTTCGTATCGGCCAGCGTGACTCGTTCAAAAACAACGGATCGATTGAGAGATCCCAGCGGTATTTCTTGGGCGGATTCACTCAGGCCAGGCTTTCGATCCAAATACTCAAAGTAGTCCGCCGCCGCCCGGCTGGATTCACCCAACAGGTCTCGCAATCGGCGAATCCGGGCCGCGGGAAAGTACGCCGCGATCATAGCCACCGCCAGAACGACCGTGCCGGCCACGCGAGTGTGTTGCGACAGACCGACCACCGTCAGCGTGTAGATTACGAGGAGCAGTACCAGAAGCAACAACGTCGGACCTCGTCCAGCGTCCGCCTCCCGTGCTCGAAACAGGGCCGTCGTGTAATCGGTAAGCAGCGAGTGAAAGGGCCGCCCCGGCGCGCTTCGAAGTCCGTACCCTTCGACCAGAGGCACTTGCCGAAAACTCTCGCGGATTTGTTCCATTCGATCCTCGGCCCGGGCCTGGTCCCCGCTGGCCCGCGTCATCGCCCGGTCCACCAGCCCACGATAGACCTGGCGAATGCAGGCCAGTCCTAGTAACACGACCAGCGCCAGCCAGAAATTGACGAGCAGGGCAAGGGCGACGAGAACCACAAGGGCTACCACCGCGTATGGGATCGCACCCCACCATGCCACCAGTCCAAGCCGAATCGCCGGCAAACGACTCTCGAGAAGCTGTTCGGGTTGAGTGTGGAATTCCCCCAGCAGATCACTCGTTCCCAGTCGGTTGGCCTGCCGGTGCAATCGTTCCAACAGATTGCCCGTAACGCCAATCGCCAAACGCTGCACTCCGCGATTCATCCACCAGAGCGCAGCGACCTCCAACGATGCTAATAAAATGCCGACGCTGACCAGCAGCAATAGGCCGAGTTGATGGTCTCCCAGCGGTGGCCACGGGATGATGCGACCGGAAACCCATGGTCCCAACAGAAGGTCGTCGCCAGCCGGTTGAGACACGCCGACCGATGTCATGGCGACAATCATCTCGACGATCAGGCCGAGCACGAGAATCAAGAGCGGCAGCAGCAGAGCGGCCACGACCGCCAGGCCGCGTGTCACCCACAACCACTTTCGGTCAACGACGCAATCGTGCGCACGCCGAAATTCTGGCCAACGCATCGTCTACCCCCCATGGCTTGAAGGCGACTGGCGGCCTTACGCCACCCTGTCGCCACACGGTTCAAAACAGCCACTCGCTGGATCCGTTGCCCGTGTCTGTCCGACCTTAACCGTCCAATGATTGAGGGGGATGACCGTTCACGCCAGATCACGGTCCTCAAACAGAATCAGCGCCAGCAACATGGCCACGGCACTTAAAAGGACACAATATAGCAAAGAGACAGACAGGTATTCGTTGGGTACAGCCAGGCCTCCGGCGATCGCAGACTGGATGTCAAACGCCTCGAGATTGGGGAAAACCGCGGCGCTGAACTGGCCAAAGAACTTCACAATCTCGAACCGATCCTCCGTCACCTGCGAGATCAGCGGAATCAGGTGCCCCAAGACGTAGACAGTGAACACTAACATGAAATTGGCAAACATCGGCAGTCGAGTCGATATGGCAACACTCAATGCCGCCAGAACCATGGTTTCCATGAAGCAAAGAACAAGGCCCGGGACCGCGCTCGCCATCTCTAAGTAACAGGCTTGCCAGATCGGGATTTCCTTGGACGACTCTCGGGAGTCGTACATCACTTTGTACGATATCACGACCAGCAACACGGCGCCCAAGATGATGTACATCAGTGCCGTCGTCCACCCAATGCCGAAGAACTTGCCGACTACAAAGGACCTGCGACCAATCGGCTTGGACAATACAGTCAACGCGGTCTTTCCGTCGATCTCGTCGGCAATGGTCGTGCTCGCGCCCCAGACGGCCAGGAAAATGCAGAACACGCGAATCAAAGTCAGCCCCGAGTCCTTTAGCATCTTGATGTCTTCACCAAACGTGTTGTACGGCACGTAGATGTCGAGGATCAGGGCGACCGTGCCCACGACTAAGATCACGAGAAACAAGGGCTGCGCGATTTCAGATTTGAACGTCGCTAAGGCAATCGCTGAGAGACGGGGCATCAATGTCGTTTGCAGAATGTACGCGAGAAAGACGACGAATATTCCAATGGTCGTCACGGGAATGATCCCAATCTCCGGATTCACGACATCGGTCGTTAGCGTAATCTCTACTTTCGCTTCGTCCGGCCCGCGATTGCGGATGAAAAGCTCCGTGACTTCGCCCTCGCCGAACGGGTGTTTGGTATCCGGCCTCTTCGTCCAAGTGAACGGTTCGTTCGCTTTCACATCGACTGTATCCAGAGTATCGATCTCGGCATTCTCGTCCGCCGCGACGGCCAGATTTTCCGTGCTCTCAATCACAAACTTGCGAAGCTCGTCGCCCCGAAACTGTACCACCATCGAATGAGCCGGGGGAACGACGATGTCCTCTTCATCCGCCGGCTGAGTGGCGCCGGGGACCCGGCCATGAAATGTATTCGTTCCCACCATCGGCAGGCGAGTCAACGAGGCCAAGATGTTGCTCGAGTCGGACCAGGGCCGCAGAATGATGGACCCTCCGATACCAAACACCGACAGAACGCTGGCAACAATGAGAACGTAGAACAACACGCCTTCGCGGATGTTCAGCCAGATCTCTTCCCCGGCCCGTTTCACACGCGCATGCGGAACGACCATGGCGACCAATCGCAACAGCCCTGCAGACAATGCGACGCAGAGGATGCCGCCAAGGGCGCCGAGGCCAAGTAACCAAACGGGTGTCAGAACATTGACGGCTTTGACACTCAAGACTCCCACCAAAACTGTCTGGCTCATCAGTGTCGCTACGCTCCGTGACTCGTGGCTGACGTCGAGCGACGCAACGCGACAATCGCGCCGCGAGCCACTCGGCCGGGGGGGATTTGCGGAGATTCCGCACAGCGATCGTAATTTCGTCGGACTAAAGAGGTTACGTACGACATCCGGCAATGGTTCACACCATGGTTCGCCCCAATGGGCGGCCGCTGGCCGGTCGTCGCTCTCAGGACGTCGCCAGTTGGTCGAGAAGCGACCACGATCGCCGATTGTGCGGGCCGCGACAACGTGATGCCCGCCAGGGCCATTGTGACACGCCACGCTGACGGCTACCGACCATCTCCAGGGTGGCCCGGCCTCAGCGGAGCCTTCGCCGGGAGAGCCTACGTGCGAATATCGAAACGGCGAAATTCGCCGGTCGCCATCCCAGTCTGCGCCTCAACCGACTGGATGCGGTCTCCCATTCGATCAGCAATTTCCGTTTGGAAATCGTCCAGATCGCCCTCGGTTCCTTCGGCAACCAGATGGACTCGTCCATCGGCCAGGTTGCAGACAAATCCATGAACTCGACATCGCTCAGCCGAAAAACTGACGTTGTACCGAAAGCCGACACCCTGGACGGTGCCACTGTACCAGAGCTCTCGGCGGCGGTGAGTTGTTGGAGTTGTGGACAAAGTTCTGCACTCGAGAGGGGGTAGTTGGCCGTCAGAGTGAGTGTATCAGGCCATGCGGGAGGGAACGGCAACGTGAGGCTAAGATTACGGCGTGGGCGCGAGCTTCGCGGGAAATAACTTCGTGGGGAAACAACGTAATGTGGTCCGATCGAGGTGGATCAACGCATGGCTGACCGTTCGATCGTTACAGTATAACCGCCGGGGCGGCCAGCGGCCAGCAGCCTGTCCTCTTTACCCTAACAAGGCTCCCGGCTAGTCCGTCCCGTGAGGGACGGTTGATAATAGCCCAGCGAT
>CAYNDU010000287.1:0-7458 GCA_964395615.1 uncultured Pirellulaceae bacterium
GTACGGAGGTAAAGGGGTCAGGAGTCAATTGTGCGAAGCACCCTACGGGCCGTTCCGGCAATTGACTCCTGACCCCTTTACTCTAACTCGACTGCCAACTCCACGACCTTCCCGCTTTGGGAGGACGCTTCGGCTGCCGCCATTAACCGGACGACATCACGCGACTCTCGAGCGGTGATGCGTGTTGGCGGTACTCCGGTCTGGATGCAATCCGCAAAGTAACGCAATTCCTGTCTCAGCGCGCCGAGCCGTTGCCCAAACACGTGCGGCCAGTAGACGGTGTCGGGCAAACGGAGCGGGTCACTGCCGTGAATCTCAAGTCCTGCATTGCCGCAATCAACATACAACGCTCCGTCCGTTCCAATCACCTCCATGCGAGCATCGATCTGGTAGGGCGAGTTCATCGGCAGGTGCCAGACCGACTCGATGACCGCGATCGCGTCATTGTCGAGCCGAATCATGGCCCATCCTCCGTCCGCATATTTCCAGGGTCCCGGATGGACCTCCTGAGCGTAGACGCTGACCGGCCGTGCCTGGCTGAACCAGAGCATCAGGTCGGCGTCGTGGATACCGTCGCCCATCAGTGCGCTGATCTTATCCAGCACCTGGCTGCCGATGCGCTGGGACAAGTTGCGCCGCGCGTGCATCGAGACGATGCGGCCGACGTCGCCTGCGTCGACCGCCTGCTTGGCCAGTGCCACACGCGGATCAAACCGGCAGATATGTCCTACCATGAACATCCCATCGCCCTGCTCGGCCGCTTCCAGGATCCGGTCACAATCCTCTACGGTCGGAGCCATCGGCTTTTCCAGCAGGACGTGTTTTCCGGCTTTCAAGGCGGCGATTGCCAGATCGCGATGGTCGTGTATATGCGTCGTGATGCTGATGGCGTCAATCGAATCGTCGGCCAGCACTTCGCGATAGTCAGTGTGCCCGCTTGGAACTCCAAACCGATCGACGATCTCGTTCAGTCGCTCGGTCCGTCGAGTGCAGACGGCAGCCAATTCGATCCCGGTCATGCCGGACAACGTCTCGGCGTGGACCTCTCCAAAAAAGCCGAGCCCGACCACCGCCCACCTTACCGGCTTGACTGGATTGCTGCTCATCGATTGGCTCCCTGCTGACTTCCCACCAACCCGTTTGCGCTCCCCAACGTACCACATTCCTGGGCACGGCGTACAATGGCCGGTCTCCACGAGTCAGCGGAATACGGAAAACAGCTCTTGCCACCGAGATCGATCAGCTGTGGACGCGGGGCAACGTGTCACCGATCGCGATGATCTCTGCCTCGGCGGCGGCCAGTTCGGCCAAGCGGTGGTGCACAACGTCGGAACTGGCGAAATGGCCGGCCAATCGTACGTACGTACTGTGGTGACCGGCCTCCGACTCGAACAGGCTGCCGAAGAACTCGGCCAACTCGCGATCCGGTACGTGCCGGCGCAGCAGATCAAAGCGTTCGCAGGAACGTGCTTCGATCAATGCGGCGACAAGCAGACGATCGACGGCCCGCGAAGGTTCCTGGCGGCAGATCAACGTGTGGAGCTGCCGGCCGTAATTGCTTGGCTTGATCCGTCGAAAACGAACGTTGCGACGGTGCAGTTGTGCCAGGACCAGGTGAAAATGCTCCAACTCCTCCGCGACAATCCGAGTCATTTCACGGCACAACTCTTCATCTTCGACGTACGACACCAACAGGTTCATCGCCGTGCCGGCCGCTTTTTTTTCGCAGTGCGCATGGTCGATCAGGATCTCGTCGAGGTGTTCATCCACCTGCCGAAGCCACCGCGCCGACGTTGCCGACTGTAAGCTGAGCATCGTCGTATTCTACCCGCGTCGAGCCACTCTGTGTACCGTCTCGAAACCGCACGTCGATGCGGCTCGCCTGTACCATCGCGCGACCGATCATGCAGCATGCGATCGTGTTCCTCATCGGATTTGTGTGCTGGACGCCCGTTGTACTGGACGCGAGCGTTGCTCTATCATCAACGGGATGACGGCGAACGTCTCGGGCCGTCTCAACCGTTGTTTCTTAGGCCAGGTCTATCGCGTGGCTCCGATGGGCTGAGGATGCCGCGACCCCAGCGATTGTATGATGATCCTATCGTTACAGAACATTCGCAAGCACTTTGGCCCGGAGCCGGTGCTCGACGGTGTCTCATTCGACATCCGTTCGAATCAGCGCGTGGCGCTGGTCGGTCCAAATGGAACGGGCAAGACGACGCTGTTGAAGATCATTGCCGGCCAGGTGGAGGCGGACGCCGGCCGGGTCGATATCCGCTCGGGAGTCTCGATCGGTTATTTGGAACAGCAGCCCGACTTTCCTTCCGGAAAATCAGTGCGCGAAATGGCTCGCCAGGCTTTACAGCCCCTGATCACGATGCTGCACCAGGCCGAGCAGTTGGCCGAGCAGATTGCCGACGCCGACAACGAAGCGGACCGACAGCGGCTGGGGCGTCGATTTGATCATTTGCAACAGGAGCTCCATCGGCGCGAGGGGTACCATCTGGATCATAAGATTGAGCGCATACTCGAGGGGCTCGGGTTCGATCACGAGTCGTTCAACCAGGACGTGACGTCGCTGAGCGGCGGTCAGCAGAATCGGTTGCTGTTGGCCCGCTTGCTGCTCGAGGAACCGGAGTTGTTGTTACTTGACGAGCCCTCGAACCACCTCGACCTCCAGGCCACTCGTTGGCTCGAGCAGTTCCTGTCTCAAACGGCCTCGGCTATCCTGCTGATCAGCCACGACCGGTACTTTCTGGATAAAGTGACCGCGCGCACGCTGGAACTCTACCACGGTACGGTCGAAGCCTACTCAGGCAACTATACGGCCTATGTCACACAAAAAGAGGAACGTCTGGCTGTCCAGCGACGCACCTACGAGAAGCAGCAAACGGAAATCGCGAAGATGGAGGAATTCGTCCGTCGCCACCACTATGGACAGAAGCATGCACAAGCGGAGGATCGCCGGAAGAAACTCGAACGCATCGAGCCGGTTCCACCACCACGCGCGATCAACGTGCCGGCGATGCACTTTCCACCCGCCGGACGATCCGGCGACATTGTGTTGCGAGTGGAACACCTGTCAAAATCGTACGCGCAGCCTTTGTTCGCCGATCTCACGTTCGACGTGTTGAGAGGCCAGAAGTGGGCCATATTGGGACCAAATGGATGCGGCAAGACAACGCTCTTGCGCTGCCTCCTGCGTCAGGAATCAGCGGATGAAGGTCGAGTTGTCCGAGGAACAGGTGTCGTGATCGGTTATTTCGATCAGCACCTGAACTGCCTCGCATCCGATGTGCCGGTGGTTGATGCGATCCGCCCGGATCACAAGGAATTCGTCGAGTCGCAACGGCGCGATCTGCTGGCCCGGTTTGGGATCACTGGGGATATGGTGTTTCAAAAGGTCGGCAGCCTCAGTGGCGGCGAGCGGAATCGAGCCGCGCTCGCCTACCTTTCTACCTGCGACGCCAATCTGCTCGTGCTCGACGAACCGACCAACCACCTCGACCTGTGGGCCCGAGAAGCGTTGGAAGGGGCTCTGCGCGAGTTTCAAGGCACGGTCCTGCTCGTGAGCCACGATCGTTATTTCCTCAATCAGGTGGCGGACCACCTTGTCGTCATGGATGGTAGCCAATCCCAAGTCATCGAGGGCAACTTCGAAACCTACCAGAACCTGGCCGCCAGTGGACTCACTCGGACCGATCCCGACTCTCTGCAACGAGCCACCAGAAAACCAACGCACAACGGTCCGTCAACCACGTCGACCCAGCGGCCCGCCGCGACTCGACGCAAACGGAAATTCCCCTATCGAAAAGTGGCGGAACTCGAAACGGATATCCATGAATGCGAACGACGCGCGGAAGATCTTCACGCCCAACTCGCCTCGCCCGATGTGTTGCGCGACGGCCGCCGAGTCAAGAAGACGGTCGCCGAATTGGACGAATGCAAACGGCAATTGGAACACCTGTATGAGCACTGGGAGGAGGCGACGGAACTGAATTGACTCGACGTCCAAAGGCACCCGAGTGCGACCCTTTGTCGCTCCCGGGTGCTCCATGGTTTGGTTCTCACCGCACCCTCTACTTGTGAAACTCAGAAGCGGATGTGGAATCCGAAGTTACCCGTTTGGATGCCCACACCGCCGCGACCGTAGGACGGGTAGCGGTACGAGGGATAGTAGCTGCGCCCGTACCGATACGAACCGCCATAATACGGAGGTGCGTAGCGGTAGGGTGGGTAGTAGCTCGATCGCGGGTACGCACGGGCCCGCGGACCACAACAACTACTGCAGCAACAACTGGCCGGATGGCCGTGTTGGCCGTGTTGGCCGTGCGGCTGAGGATAGAATCCCGGCCGTGGCCCAAGCGGATGCCCGGCCGATACCGGAGCAGCCATCGCGACCGCAGCCACCAAACCCAAAAACATGGTTGCCCATTTCATTACTGAACCCTCCTCACTCATCAGGGACCGTACAAGAGACCGTGAGCGGCGGGCACTCCTGCTCCGCCTGGTCCTTCCTGCCGCACAGATTGTGCCACTTCTAGCATCGTCGTCCGTAAGTCTTTAACAGAAAAAGGTTTGCAGGCGATCAACCGGTTGGACCACTCGCTGGCCCTCACGCAAAAGCGCCGCATAAACGACACGCACTGACGTCATGATGACGACAGCTGTCCTGGCGTTGCGACGGCTGGACGCGACCCGGCGGTCCGCACGGACCGGCGTTCCTTGTCAGGAGTGAGTAGGCGTTGCGCGCGGTCCCATTTAACGATGGTGGCACAATTGAATCGCTTGGGCCACAATGCGCACATGAGCGAAAAGGGTCGATCAAAGGATATGGATGGTGATAGACAGGGGGGCCAATCTGCGCGACCGACGCGGCCGTCGGTTGAGGACCGCGAGGCCATCGACCGACGGTTGGCGCTCTTTATTGAGTCACAACGATTCACCCGGATTGGCAGTTGGGAGTGGGACTTGGAGACGGGCCAGCTGACCTGGTCTGACGAGATGTATCGGCTGTTTGGATTGGTTCCCGGCGAACCACCGCCATCACTGTACGAGTGGATTGAGCGGTTCGTGTATAAGCCCGACCAGGCTGGGTTGGCGGCGGCCATGGGACGCGGCTTTGCGGACCATGCGACCCATTCGGTGGAGTATCGCATACGTCGCCTGGACGGTCAGATTCGTCGAGTTTGGATGCAGGGCAGGATATTCTGCGGACCCGATGGTGCACCTCAGCGGGCCGTCGGATCGATCCAGGATATCACGGAGAAGCGTGATATCGAATTTCGGCTGAAGAGGAAGCTCGAATACGAAGCACTCTTGTCGGACGTTTCCGCCGAGTTTGCCACGGTGGGTGATCGGGGTGACCTGGATCGGGTAATGGACCGGACACTGGCGAAGACGGCCGAGTTTCTCGAGGCGGATCGCGGGCTGTTTCTGGAGCTCGACGAATCATCGGCAACGCTTACGTGCGGTCATCAATGGTGCCGGCCTACCGCGACGCGGGTAGAGATGGCTCCGGACGGAACGTCCGTGCCTCAACCCTGGCTCATGCGGCGGCTCAGCGACGGCCAACCTCTTGCGATTGACCGGACCGAGGACTTGCCGGATGTAGCAAGGGCCACCCGGCAGCAGTTGGAGCATCAAGGGGTCGAGTCATCGATTTTCATTCCGATCGAATCGGGAGACGCGGCGCTGGGCGGCTTGCGGTTCGATCGACTCGAGCCGAGCGACGATTGGAGTGACTCGTCACTGTCACGGATGAAACTGTTGGGGGATCTGGTAGCCAGTGTCATCTTGAAGCTTGAAACAGACGAGAAGTTAAGGCAGGCTCATGCCCAGTTGCAGCATATCACGGCCTTTGTATCGACCGGTCTCTGGAGTGCTCGACGGAACGCCAACGGCACCTGGAGTGACCACTATCATTCGCCGGTCATGCAGGAAATCACGGGGCGACCGTTCGCCTTCTTCAATAACTTGCCTCAACGGTGGATGAGCACGTTGCATCCGGACGATCAGCAAGAATATGCCAGGGCCCTCGATCAGTTGGTCGAGAATGCACCGGCTCATGTTGAGCAAGAGTACCGGATCCGCTTGCCGGATGGGGAACTCAGGTGGGTCCGTGACAGCATGAACTCCAGGCGACTCGACGACGGCGGCATTCGGCTCGACGGTGCCCTGGCCGATGTCACGGACCGCAAGCGGGCCGAGACGGCTTTACGGGCGAACGAGGAACAGTTTCGTCAATTGGCCGAGAACATTGACGGCGCGCTCTGGCTTCGGGAGTGTGAATCGGGGCGATTGCTCTACGTCAGCCCGAAATTCGCCGGCGCGTTCGGCACGCTGCATCCGTACCTGCTGAGCAGCCCCGATGATCGTGGAGAGGCGGTCCACTTCGAAGACCGTGAACGGGTGCGGCATGCGTTCGCCGCCGCCCACTTCGGAGCATATGATGTGGAATATCGTGTCTTACAGGGCGCCGACGTTCGCTGGATTCGTGAACGGGCCTTTCCCATCCGCGACGATTCGGGACGCGTCTACCGCCAGGCCGGCATCGTCGAGGAGATTTCCGAACGCAAGGCGGCCGAGGAAGAGTTGCGAAGCCATCATGAAAAACTGGCCCACGCCGGGCGGCTCAGCACGATGGGGGAACTGGTTGCCGGTATCGCCCACGAAATCAACCAGCCGCTCTATGCCGTAACCAATTATGCCGGCGCCTGCCGGAATTCGCTCAGCGCCGACACATCCCCCGACGACCGACTGAGTTGCTGGATCGGAGAAATCGAAACACAGGCCCGGCGCGCCGGTGCCATACTCGAGCGACTGGCCAACTTTACCAGCAAATCCAACTCCCATCGATCGACACTCGATATCAACCGACTGGTTCTCGAATCGGTCGACCTGTTCAGCTTCGAAACTCGCCGGCGCCACGTCCGCGTGCGACTGCAATTGGCAACGCCACCTCCGATGGTCCACGCCGATCGGGTGGAAATACAGCAAATCCTGGTCAACCTGATGCGAAATGCCGTCGACGCCATGGACGATGTCGACTCTGAGCGGCGTACGGTCGCGATTTCGACGACCGAGTCGGAGGAGCACGTGACGGTTCATGTCGAGGACCGTGGGGTGGGACTCGCCGACAGCAAGTCAGACGAGCTGTTTGAACCGTTTCATACGACGAAGGCCGACGGGATGGGGATGGGCCTGGCGATCTGCCGCTCGATCATCGAGTCGCACAATGGGCATATCTGGGCCACATCCAATTCAGAACGGGGAGCGGACCAGCAAGGCGCCGCCTTCCATTTTCAACTGCCGCTGGTCAAGGGGCCCGCATAATACGCAAGCGATATGGGCGAGCCACGATGGACCTCCGGCTTGCGGCCGGCATTATTCGGGAGCAGGGATCGTGGCCGGGCGATTGGCGCTCGTTGACTCGTTGGTGCCGGACGACGGTGGTGA
>CAYNDU010000288.1:0-7441 GCA_964395615.1 uncultured Pirellulaceae bacterium
ATGCGGGCCAGGTCGCCGTCCGCCAGGCCCCGTCGCGTGGCGTCGTCGGGATGGAGCAGCAGCGTGCAACCGGAGCCGCGCGTCAGTCGGGGCGCGAGAGGTGTGAGACATGCGCGTGCGTGTGGTGGTGGACGAAGTGCGTTTCCACTTGTTCACGCTCCGACTGCACTGGACGGTCAAGACGACGGCCGGCGAGCCGTATCTTGAGATCGAAGACACGATCGAGAATCGTTCGGCCAGTCCGGCGACCGCCCAATTGCTCTACCACATCAATTTCGGACCACCCTTGCTCGGCCCCGGTTCCCGTCTGGTTGCGTCGGCCCGGACCGTCGTGCCACGTAATTCACGTGCCGTCGAGGGAATCGATCAATGGGACCAGTATGCTGCTCCGGAGCCCGGCTCGGAGGAGCAAGTTTATTTCTTTCAGATGCAAGAGGGCCCCGACGAACGGACCGAGTTGTTACTGACCGACGCTGCCGGGTCACGCGGAGTCAGCGTTGGATATTCGACGAGCCAGCTGCCGTGTTTTACTCTCTGGAAGAACACGACGGCTGAGGCGGACGGTTACGTTACCGGCCTGGAGCCGGGGACCAACTTTCCCAACCCGCACACGTTTGAACGGGAGCAGGGCCGAGTGGTCCATCTTCCGCCGGGTGGAACGAGCACGTTTCAGCTCCGCTTGGAGTTTCACCAGTCGGCTGATCGGGTGGAGCGGGTAGCGAGCCGAATACGCTCGTTGGCCACCCAGACCCCCACGGTCCACCGGTCGCCCCAATCTGCCTGGTGTGCCGATTCGTGATGTTCTCTTGGGGAGCGAGTGATCCCGTTCGTCGATTCGAGACGGTTGCGCCGAGCCGATTTTGGGGGGCAGCGGGTCAACACGAAAAAAACTGGCCGGGTTCGATTTCTGTCTCATCTTCTATGGGCGGTTGGGCCGATGCCACCTAGAATACTGCGCCTTGACGGAGTGGCGCGCGGTGGGGGATCTCCTTCTTTTTTTGTAGCACAGGTGAACGATGGATCGTCGCACATTTCTGGCTCGTGCCGGCAGTTGGACAGGGGTCGTCAGTTGGGCAGGGGCAGCTTTGATGGTTCAAGCATTTGGGTGTCGGGGGAACCAGTTTGGACACGTGGTGCAGGGTGACCAGCCCGATCTGGTAGGCAGTCACGCGGCCGGTGCGGAAGTCTACAATCCGCTCATCGAGGAAGCGGTGGCCAAGTTATTGGCGCGGCAACACGAGCCGATTCAGACGGCCGGATACCCATCCCAGGCGGGCATGGGCGGACCACGTCGAGTCTGTTTCATCGGTGTGGAGAACAAGGGCATTGAGGAGTTGGGGGACTTCAAGGAACAGGTTTACGAGCAGATCGACACGATGTTGGTCCAGGCCGATACGTTTCAACCGGTCAGCCGGCGGTTCGTGGATGCGGCGTTGAGGGAAACTCGCCTGCGCCCGGACGCGCTGATGATCCCCGAGAACATGCGTACGTTTGCCGGTGTGCTCGAGCGGCAGGGGCAACCGTTGGACTACCTGCTGTTTGCCACCTGGACCACGGGTACGACGGTGCGCAACGAGTCGGAACAGCGCGACTACTTGTTAACGTTAGAGCTGGTCGATGTTCGGACAGGCGCCTATGACAAGCAGTCGGCGAAGATTCGCAAGGGGTACCATAAGACGCGAGCCGGCAAGTTTTGGCATTATAATCCGCTGAAGAGTCGGAGTTAGGCGTTGGGGCCCGGCATGATGGACGCGAACGGACGGACGCCGACTCTTGGATTACTCGCGGCCGCCACGCGATACGGCCCGTTCATGTTCTTGGCCGTGGCACTGATCGTCGCGGGTTGTTCCACCCACGCTCGACAATTGGTGGTAGCCCGGCAGCAGTACTATGAGGGGGAACTCGACGCGGCGGCCGAGACGCTCCGATTGCAGGCCGAGCAGGCACCTCGGGACGCGGACGTTACGGCGCTCGACGGGGCGTTGATCGACTTGGTCTCCGGCCGACCTGCGGAAGCCGAGTCGGCGTTGCGCGTCGTGCGTGACCGATTTGACGAATTGGAAGAGGCTGACATTCCGGAGCAGGGTCTCAGTCTGGTCACCGACGACCAACGCCTGGCATACGCGGGTACCTCGTATGAGAAGACATTGATCCGAGTCTTTCTGGCGATAGCGAATCTGGTCCACGATGGGGGCGACGTCGAGGCATACAGTCTGCAGATCAATGCCAAGCAGCAGCAACTTGCCAGGCAGCTTACCGAGTTGAATGACGATGAGGCTGAGTCCGCCTATCGGCCACTTGCCGTCGGACCCTATTTGCGCGGCGTGATCCGCGAGGCGTCGTTTGCCAACTACGACGATGCGGCGAGAGCGTACCGGCAAGTCACTCGTTGGCGACCGGCGTTCCGAGCCGGGGTCGTGGATTTGCAGCGAGCCGAGCAGTCCGTTCACAGCCGACCGGGGAATGGTGTTGTTTATGTAATGGCACTTGTCGGGCGCGGTCCATTCAGACAGCAGGCTGTTGAGGTCCCGACCAGCCAGGCGCTGCTGTTGACGGACCGCATCGTGTCGGCCTTGGGCCCGTACGAGGTACCGCCGACCGTTGCGCCGATCAAGATCCCTCGGGTGACCGTGCCACAACGGACGATTGATTATCTGACCGTAGCGGTCGACGGTCGGCCTGCTGGGGCGACCGACGTGATATGCGACGTCGCCGATCTGGCGCTGAGGCAGCAGGCGGTGGAGCTTCCGCATGTGATGGCCCGAGCGATCGCTCGGCGAATCGTAAAGAAAGCGGCCGTCTACGCGGCCAAGGATCAGTTGTCGGCCGAATCGGGGCTCACCGACATTGCGCTTACGGCGGCCGGCGTCGTTTGGGAGGCAGCCGAGGCGGCTGACACCCGTTGCTGGGGATTACTGCCTCGCGAGATTCAGGTCCTGCGAATCGAATTGCCGGCCGGCCGTCACGAGCTGGCCATTCGGCCACTTGCAAGCGGTACGTCGGTTGGGCAGGAAGCCACGGTTGCTGTCGAGGTATTTGACGGGCGAAACACCTACGTGCTGGCCAACTTCCCCGATGATCGCCTGATCGGCACGATCCTTCACCACTCGCCCTAATCTCAGGTCTTGAGTTCGGAATCTGTCTACCGATTTCAAGTTGTCGGTCCGGTGTCAGTTTAGTAGATTGACGACTTGGCACGTTCGCTTTTGTATCGAATGGGTCGCCGCGCGATACGATGATAGTGGCTAACGGGACGCGACCCCTGATCGAACATGCCAGAGATTGGCGACGGCCGACACCTTTGGGATAACATCCGCGGCACGAGGTCCCCCATGAATCGATACCGCATGCAATCGGCGACGGATCGTTGGGAGCCAAAGTTGAACCCGGTGTTGATACGCTTGTTGCGATCGGTTCGGTTGCGTAAGCAACGCAACGAGCAGCGATTGCTGCGGGTGGATGTCGAGGGCACGAGTGCCGTGCGAGAATTACTGGATTCGGGCAACGCGGTTTTGATCACTCCGAATCACCCCACGCACGCCGACGCCTATTCGATTTACGCAGCGGCCGAGGCGATCGGGGTCCCCTTTTACCTCATGACGGCCTGGCAGGTTTTTCTGGACAAGTCATGGATTGGACGCAAGGTACTGCAGTGGCATGGGTGTTTCAGTGTCGACCGGGAGGCGACCGACATCGGTGCGTTTCGCCAGGCGGTGGCCATTTTGGAGAAGCGGCGGCAACCGTTAGTGATATTTCCGGAGGGTGAAGTCTATCACAGCAACGCGCGGGTGCGCCCTTTTCGAGAGGGCGCCGCGGCGATCGCTCTCACGGCGGCCAAGCGGGCGAAGCGACCGCTATTCTGTCTTCCTTGTGCCATGTGGTACCAGTACGTGAGCGACCCGAGCAACGAACTGATTGAACTGATGAATCAGCTCGAGCGCGAGATTCTCTGGCGACCGCGCCCGGAGTTGCCACTCGATCAGCGAATCTACCGTTTGGCCGAGGTGTTGCTGACGATTAAGGAGCTGGAGTTTCTTGAAGCGGCCGGCACCGGCACATTGCGCGATCGCATTGAGGCGCTTGCCGAGCATGTTTTGCGGCAAATTGAAGTGCGGCATGGAATGGACGAGCGGAGCGGTCAGATCCCGGAACGCGTCAAGGAGTTGCGTCAGCTGGCCATTACAGGGATGGAACAGGAAGACATCGGTGCGGACGAGAAGAAGCCGTTCCTGGAGGACTTGGATGATCTGTTTCTCGTCGTCCAACTCTATAGCTATCCGGGCGATTACATCTCCGAGCGGCCTACCATTGAGCGAACGGCTGAAACGCTGGACAAACTGGAGGAAGACGTACTCGGCCGTTTTTCCGCCACGGTCCGGGGCGATCGCCGCAGCACGGTTCTCTTTGGGGAACCGATCGAGATCAAGCCGTCCGGCGGACGGAAGAAGGCGATGGCCGAGCTGACGGAGACACTGGAGCAAAGCGTTCAAGCGCTCATTGATCAATTGGCCGCCGGCCAGACGGCTACTGCTCAATAGGTTCGCCTGCGTTCTTCCAAGGCGGACGGTTGAGCGAGTATCCGCGGTATTCGAGTCGGTGGACGGCCTGGAGTGGAACGAGATGGGGGAGACACTGCGTGGCTCGGTCGAACGAGTGACGTTCTACAACTCGGAGACCGGATACGCGGTGGTGCGAGTGGCAGTTCGCGGGCATGCCGAGTTGATCACGGTCGTAGGAAAAGTTGATTCCGTATCGATTGGCGAGTCATTGGAGGCCAACGGTCATTGGGTCAACGATCGGCAATACGGTCGGCAGTTCCAGGCCGAGAAGATCCAGGTGACGCATCCCACATCGGCCGAGGGACTAACCCGTTATCTTGCGTCGGGCGCGATTCGCAGCATTGGTCCGGCGTTGGCTGAGCGCATTGTCAAGATGTTCGGCGAACGATCTCTCGACGTTCTGAGCGATAGCGCCGACATGCTGTTGGACATACGGGGGATTGGGCCGGCTCGACTCAAGCGCATCCGTTCAAGCTGGGAGGAGCAAGAGCAGGTACGCAATATCATGCTCTTCCTGCACGAATTGGGAGTTGGCTCGCCGCAGATTGCTCTTCGTATTCGGAGGACATACGAGGAACGGGCGATGGCGGTCATTCGCGAAAACCCGTTTCAGCTTGCCGACGACGTGCGGGGAATCGGATTCAAGACGGCCGATCAGATGGCCGGCCGGCTCGGGATCGCATCCGACGCGCCGGCCCGCATTCGGGCGGCCGTGAAGTATGCGCTCCATCAATGTAGTGGTGATGGGCATTGCGGCTTTCCGGAAGACCTGCTGGTACGGAAGATTGAGGAGTTAATTGAGCAGCCCGAATCATTGGTTCGGAAGGCCGTCGACGCCGAGGTGGAATTGAAGAGCATTGTGCGACAGAGTGTTGAGGGCCAGGTCTGGGTGTTTCTTTCTCAGATCTACTGGTCGGAAGTTGGGATCGCTCGACAACTGATTCGACTGGCCGGCGCTCGCCATCCGTTGCCGGACTTGCAGGTCGACCGGGCATTGGAGTGGGTAGAACAGCGGTTGCAGATCGAGTTGGCCGGCGGTCAGCGAAAGGCGGTCGCCATGGCCGGCACGAGTCCCGTACTGGTGATCACGGGTGGACCCGGTGTTGGAAAGACGACCTTGATTCGAAGCATTATCGAGATCTTTGCTGCCAAACGTCGGCGGGCCGTGTTGGCGGCGCCGACAGGCCGAGCGGCGAAACGGTTGTCCGAATCAACGGGGCGCACGGCCAAGACCATACATCGTTTACTGGAATACGATCCCGCAACGGACGATTTTCAAAGAAACGAAACGCGTCCTCTTTCCGGTGAGCTGTTCGTGTTGGACGAGTTCTCGATGGTCGACGTGCACCTGGCATACAAGTACTTACGTGCGGTTCCTGACGGCGCCTCGGTGATCCTGGTTGGGGATATCGATCAGCTTCCTTCCGTTGGCCCGGGCCGCGTGCTGGCTGATGTGATCGAGGCCGACTGCGTACCAGTCGTTCGCTTGACGCACGTGTTTCGCCAGGCGGCGCGCAGCCGAATCGTGTTGTCCGCCTGCGAGATTAACCAGGGCCGGTTGCCCGACCTGAACACGGCCAACGAATTGGAGGACTTCTACTTCATTGAAGCGGACGAACCGGACGCCGTGCAAGAGACCTTGGTTCGTCTGGTGAGAGACCGGATTCCAGAGCGGTTCGGTCTCGATCCGATGACCGACATTCAGGTGCTGGCACCCATGAAGCGATCACAGCTCGGAGCTCAGAATCTGAATGCGCTGCTTCAGGATATCCTCAATCCGCACGACCGAGGCCCGGAGATCGAACGATTTGGTAAGCGATTGCGAGTGGGTGACCGCGTGATACAGACTAGAAATAACTACCAGCGGAATGTGTTCAACGGTGACCAGGGCATCGTGACCGGAATGAACCGGGTTGAGCAGGAGTTGACCGTTGAATTCGGAGGGCAACCGGCGGTTTACACATTTTCCGATTTGGACGAAGTGGACCTGGCCTATGTCCTCTCGATTCACAAGAGCCAGGGATCGGAGTACCCGGCCGTGGTGATTCCGCTGCATACTCAGCATTACATGATGCTGCAGCGCAACCTTCTCTACACGGCCGTGACCCGCGGTAAGCAACTGGTGGTGATCGTCGGGTCGCGTCGGGCAATGCAGATTGCCGTCCGCAGGCAGGACACGCGCCGGCGATACACGCTCCTGCCGGCGCGTTTGCAGCGACTTGTCAACGGCCAGTCCCCATTGTAGTCGGCGGCTCGTTCCGGCCCTGTTCGACGTTTGCACTGGCGGCCGAATTCGTCTACTCGCTGAGAATCAAATGCTGCAGTTGCTCGCGAGCGTCCTCACGCCGATCCAGTTGTGCGTTGAGCTCCATCAAGTGGATTCGAATGACTCGCCGAATCGCCGGATTCTCCGATTCCTTAAGCATGTGGTTCAGGAAGTCGACCGCCTCAGGGATCTCCATGAACTGTTCAACGTGCATCACCGCATACGTAGCCGCCGTGACTTCCTCTGAAGCGATCTGAGCCAACCGCATAATCGTCTCAAGGCGCCCGAAACCCGACTCCACTTCCGCTCGTTCGATCCCCAGTTGAACGCGCTGCAGCTCCATTTCACGCATTTCCAGCTGCTCACGTTCCATTCGCTCCCGATCCATCTCTTCGCGTTCGCCATCTCGCCGTCGTTCGAGCTCCCCTTGGCGCCTTTCATGCTCACGGCGCAGTTCATCCTCAAGTCGCTCTGCCGCGTGACGCAGTTGCTCGACGCGTTCGCGTTCGCCTCGCTGCATGGCTTGATGGATTTCCCGTTCCAGTCGTTCAAGCTCCCGCTCGGCGTCCCGCAACTCCTCGTCCGCCGCCCGATCCCGTTCTTCGGCCTCCCGTTC
>CAYNDU010000289.1:0-7350 GCA_964395615.1 uncultured Pirellulaceae bacterium
CCAATGATTGGGACATCGTTCTGTCTTCTTGTTAGGGCCACCCCTGCGGGGTTTTGGCCGGTTGTTTGTCACCCACCCCGGGGTTGCGCGACGCTCGCCAGGCTCACGTCGCTTCACCCCGGGCTGGCTTAGGGCGTCCCTTCGGGACTCGAACACCGGCGGGCTGTTGTGGATCGGGCATAATTGGCCAGCCGAAAAACTGCTCGGGGTCAGATCCATATTGTATCTTTTCCCAAAAAATACCGGGAGCTCTAACTCCGCGACGGCCGGCCGGTCTCGGGTGCCCGCAACGGTCGAGTGTCTGACTTTCGGTGGACGATTGATTTTGTGGGTACAATGGCTGGCTACTCGGTGGAGTCGTTTTGACCGCCGCCGGTATCGCCCTGTTCGACCGGCCAGGGCAAGAAGCGTCCAGGACTTGATGAATCAACGGGAAGATGGATAAATGAAGCTGCCCATGTAAGCGAATCGCGCATAATGGTCCCAAGCATGGCTCACGTTCCGTGCTTGTTCTTAACTCCACATCCAAGAGGGTGACCCGATGATGCAACACTTGTCGATTCCGTGGGCTGCAGTGTTCTTGTTGCTTCTGTTGGTCAGCCCGCGAGCGGAAGCGGGCGAAAGTACGTCCCACCGCATCGCGGGCGGCACGTTTGGCGTTGCGTGGATCGCGAGCGAAGGACTCATCTACGTCTATTCTCCCGGGGAAACGGCGGCTCCATTTCGAGTGAATCATGTTCGTGCACACCAACTGGTTGCGATCGACTATGACGCAGACGGGCATGACGAACTGGCGATCATCGATGCCCTGAAGAAGTCGCTGTTCATTCACGATTTCGACGACGGAAAGATGATCGGTGGGTTCGGACACAACGTCTCGGAAATAACAGCCGGTCGATTTCAGCCGGATAAGAAGCACGAATCAGTGATCGCCTGCACCTACACCGGTGACACCTATCTTTGGGACCGCGACGTTGGTGATCAAGGATGGATCTCTCTTCCCGGCGATTTCGAAAAAGCGTACCGGGGAAGAGTGGTCTCGCGACTCAGTATCGACTCGCTGGTTACGGTCTCGAGGGGTGACGTCTTTGCTTTGGATCCCGTGTGGAAAACGTATCGTCAGGTTCTGCTGGGAAAGCAAGTAACGAGGGCTATTCCCTGCGACCTCTTACCCAGCCCCGGAGATGAGATCGTCGTCGCGTGTGGTGAGTCATTCGACCTCTTCATCTGCAAGAAGAAAATGGCCGAACCGCTCGGGCGACAGGCGACCGCACTGACTCGTGGCAGACTCGGCATGAAGAAGGATTCACTCGTTGCCGTCACGCCATCGGGAACGATTACGCAATACGACCCTGAGAAAAGGAGCTGGACGGAACTGCCTGCCGAACAACCCTGGGGTGACGCGATCTTGCAGGACATCAATGGTGATGGGCTGGACGAACTGTTCGCCGTTCCGAAAAAACGGCCTGAAGAATTGTACCGTTTCAATCGGACAGTCGGCGAGTTTCAGAGAATACCGCACCGTCTGTTCGACGTGTTCGGCAAACAGTCGACGGTTCGGGCTGAGTACGGAGATTCGGTTCCTCACGATAGTGGAATGGAAGCGATCCGCCTCGGCACGGAGAAGATCGCCTGTGACATCAGGTTCTGGAATACAACGCACAAGCCATACATCATTCGGCTGTACACGCCCGCCGGTCGAAATGTTCTTCGTGATAGCCCGGCGGATCACATACATCATCACGGGCTGATGTTCGCGATCGCCGCAAATGACTGCGATTTCTGGGCGGAGTTTCCTGATACACCACAAGGCAGGCAGGAGCTTGTCCGTTTATCTGTCAGGGGTACGGCGTCCGGCAGCCAACCATCCGAGGCGGTCGCGGGACTTCTTTGGAGGAACGCATCCGGTTCGACCGTTTTTGAGGAAGAACGAAGTGTCCGGGCGATTCCGTATGATGAGGCAACTCTCCTGACATGGTCTTCCAGATTATCCAAAGAACGGGGAAAGAAGATCACGCTGTCCGGAAGCCACTATTTTGGACTTGGGATGCGGTTTGTCGAATCGATGGACAACGGAGGCTCGTTTCGCTTCGCCGGAGATCGGGAATTGTCGACGTCCGTCAGAGGCGATGAGCGTGTGACAAGAGCGTCGTGGGCTGCATACACGGCGACGCTCGATGAGGGCGATCCGGTAACGGCCGTTATCTTCTCACATCCTGATAACGCACGGCCCATGCATGCGTTTACGATGGGCGATCAGTCCTCGGCATTCGCGTTCCTTGCCGCGACGCTCAATTTGTATCGAGAGCCATACGAGTGGGGCGACGATAACGACCTTCGATGGGCATGGGGTATCGCACTGTTCGATGGAAATGCCACGGAGAAATCGATTGAAGCGGCTTACGAATACTGGAAATCGACAACCCAATAGCGGCCTGCCGGGACGGACGAGCACTATCGGCACATAGTGCTCCAACGAGATGGTGCGACAATCGCCAGCGGGTTTTCTTGAGCGAGGCGAACCGGAAACTTAACCTATTCACGTGGTCGCCCGGGCATCCCCGCTACCGAGGAGTCGAGATCTTCCAGAGGTGCGTCACACCGCGCAGATAGAGTGCGTCGTCGGACACGGCTGGCGAGCCGAGGATCTCTTCATGCATGTCGTTGGTTGCCGCGAGTAGCGGTTTCTCGCCTCCAATGCTGACCACCTGCACCAGACCTTCCGCGCTGACCGTATACAGGTGCCCGGTGGTCAGTACCGGAGTTGCCCAGTAACGCTTGCCTCGCAATCGGAACTTCCACAACTCGCGGCCGGTCGCCGCTTCGGCGCATGTCAGAATGTTGGGCGAGCGGATGACATAGAGCTTGCCATTTCCGACGACCGGGCTGCTCGAAGACGCCGCCAATCGGTCCTCTTTCCAGACGACGAAGGGCGAGCTGCTCCGCGGTTCCAGCTTCAATCCCGTCATGCCGCCGCCCGGCATAAAAATATGGCCGTCCGCGGCGACGGGCGAGGCAATCGACGTGCCTGCCGGAGCATAGGTTGCTTTCACGGATCCCGTTTTGGGATCCAGGACCAACAACTCTTCACTCGTTTGCACCAAAGCGCTCCGCACCTCGCCTTGGCGAAACATCGTCGGTGAAAGCCAGGTTATTTCCGGCGGCAGCGATCGCCGCCATCGCGTCGTGCCGCTCTGAGTATCGATGCCGATCGCAAACGAATCACCTCGGCACTGCACCTGCAGAACCAGGGTTTGATCGATTAGCAGCGGGGAGGATCCGAGGCCGCGGTCGTCAAACGCCTGGGGGTATTCCTGGCCAAGAGCCCGCATCCAAAGAACCGAACCTTCGAGGTCCAGGCATACAAGGTCGTTCGAAGAAAACAGCACATAGAGATGTTGTCCGTCGCTCGCTGGTGTCGGAGCCGCCATGCTCGTCAACGGATGACAGCGTGTTCGCCCGGTGGCCCACAGATTGCGTTGCCACTCCACACGGCCGGTCTGATCGTCGACACTCCAGATGTGCAGTCGCTCATTCTGAGGCCCGCTCGAGCCGGTCGTGATGACATGGCTCCCGACCACGATCGGGCCACTGACACAGCGTCCAGTCAGCTCAATCTGCCACTCGGCATCTGCCTCGCTCCATTCAATGGGCAGCCCTTCCGCCTTGGTAAAGCCGGTATTGTCGGGTCCGCGAAACTGGGGCCATTCGGCACCAGGCAACACGGAGCCAATGGTTGTGAGCAACACGAGCCCCATCGCACCGGTCCTTCGAAGACTTTGAGTCACTTTGCCGCTCCTTTCTCTTCACTCGCGGTGGAAACGGAATCGACGGCGCCACCGGTTGGATCGCAAACGCGTACACTGAAATGCCAGGTGTCGAAAAAAGCCACACCCTTGATGTCGACCTGACACGATTTGATAACGACGATATTCTCTCCCGCGTTCAGATGGGCTTTGGCGCGGTACATATCAAACGAGTTGCCCGTGTGACCGACCGGTTGACTCAGCAAGAGTTGCCCGTTTAACCAGATCTTGAAGGCATTTTGAACGCGCAGCCGGATCTCCACATCAGTAGCGTCTTCGGCTGAAATCGTTGTGACCCCGTAGCCGACGACGTCGCGCAACTTGGCAATTGACTGATTCAGGTCGACATCACCATTGGCCGACTTCGCCTTGGCCGGGCGCCAGGTTGCCTGACCCGATTTTCCGTCCAACGTGTGAGAACTCAAGTCGTCGCGCATTCGCCGCCAGGTTTTCAATTGCAAAGACTCTGGCGGATAGGCTGTATCGAAGCCTTGGCCCTTGGGATTATCAAACGGTCCGATCACCTGCCAAGAAGTGACGTAACCGAATTTTCGAGCGAGATCCGGTTCATCTCCCAATTGCCTCAAGTTGGTGGCGATCTTATTGACCTGGTCCTCGTCGCGCGCCTCGTCGAACAACTGCCGCCATGGGGCCAGTTGCCGCCGGTTGGCTGGTGAGCGGTCGCCTTCTGCGTCGCGGGACAATGTGGTTAAACGTGTGAGCTCGGCGGCGATTGCCGGGCGACGCAAAGTTGCTTCCGGATCGTTGCGAAGTTGTGTTTGAATTTCGGCGATTTTGTCAGGTGCGAAACGCCCGACCAGGTCGAGAGCGATGCGGCGCGTCAGCAGGCCGTGCGACGTATCGAGTGCCGTTTGAGTCAATGGGCCGACACACGCGTCTTTTTCGCCTGGCGAGCTTCTCGCGGCGATCGCATCGAGCGCCGTGTTCAGCCAGTTGGCCGCCAGAGGAGTTGCGTTGTCGAGTGCCACCAGCACGTGCGGTACCTGCTGCAACGTAGCTCGTTGGACGACTTGCCACGCTCGCCTTGCCTCTGCGTCCTTTTGACTGTCAGGCTCGACCTTGAGTATCACCTCCAACGATTGCTTCAATTCGGCCGTCGATGGCACGTCGTCAAGTGCCATGGACGCCCCGGCCGGCAACCACCATGCGCAATAAAAGAACATGCTGATGACAACGTGTTGAACTCTTGTGCGCGGTAGTTGCATCATGTGAATCATTTGAAAACGAGGAAAGTAAGAAAGCCGACAAACGTTGATAACTCCAGCTCGCCTATCGACGGATGCAATCCGTCCCGCGAAGCGCGATTCTATAAAATAACCGACAACTCCAGGTCTAGCCAGACGATACCCTCGGAATCAATGGCCCTTCCCCAGCCGCGACGTGTAACTCGCCATGACGATACGGCCGTGCACAATGGCGATACCGATTTGATATACTGCAAGTACGTCAGTTGAAGAACATGCTCGAGCCCAGTCTCACGCGGGCCCGTTTGTGCCGCCTGCCGAACACGTTTTGCCGTCCCGGGGAACGATGAATGAGTACATTCGTCAAATGGAAAGAACAAGTCGGATCGTCGCCCGCCGCGGCGCCTGCCGGATAGGTCCTGCGTGCCGCGAGACGATTGAGAACCAAACCACTCGGCCCCATTTGTTTTCTTCGGAGCTTTACCATGCACCACGTTCTGCCGGCGATGTGCTTTTCTGGACTGGCAATGCTGCTCGCGAATACAGCATCTCTGTTCGCTCAGGAGTTGCCAAACATCGTAATTGTCTACGCCGACGACCTGGGGCTCGGAGATTTGTCCTGCTTCAATCCCCAAGCGGCTTACAAGACGCCACATCTCGACAAAATGGCCGAGGAGGGAATTCGATTCACTGACGCGCACAGTCCCTGTACCATTTGCTCGCCCTCTCGCTACGGACTGTATTCGGGTCAACTTGTATGCCGGACGGGAAGGAGACCGTCTGCATTTGAAGGCCCAGGCGGCCCGAGTTACATCAAACCGGGGGAGCTTACGATCGCCGAAATGCTCAGGACGAAGGGATTTAGGACGGGCGTCTTCGGTAAGTGGCACGTGGGACTGACGTGGTTGGACCATGATGGAGAACGACTTGGTGGCGGGTTCAAGAACTCTCTTCTCATAGACTATGAAAAGAGCACGCCTCTTGTCGACGGGCCGAATGCCCGTGGTTTTGACGAGTCATTCATCACACCGAATTGTCCATGCACGGACCCGCTCTATATCTACATCAAGAACGGCATGGTCCCTGTTCCTGCCAGTCAAAGGCACAAGAGAGAGACGTTGCCGAATCCAGGCGGCAAGTGGAGGTGGGATAACGACGAAGGTTGGATGGCGCCCGGCTATCGTTTCGTCGATGCCGACCTGTTGTTTTTCGAACAGACTCTGGACTTCATCACCCGTCATCGCAAAACGTCTCCGGACCAACCGTTCTTTGCTGTCTTGTGCACTCAAATCTCTCACGCGCCCGTTCTTCCCGCGCCGGGATTCGACGGAAAGACCGACGCTGGACCGCGCGGTGACTTTGTCCGCGAACTCGATGAGTTGACCGGCCGTCTATTCGCTGCGTTAAGCGAGCTTGGGATTGACGACAATACGCTCGTTCTCTTCAATTCCGACAACGGCCCGGAAACCGTCCACACGGTGTGGATGCGGCAGGACCACGATCACGATGCGGCGGGCGGACTGCGCGGCATGAAACGCGACGGCTGGGAAGGCGGGCACCGCGTTCCTTTGATCGCCCGTTGGCCCGCGCACATTCCCGCCGGCCATGTCTCGAGACAACTGACAAATACGACGGATATCTTCGCCACGGTCGCTTCCCTGGTTGGCTATGAACTTCCGGCGGATGCCGCCGTGGACAGTTGCGATATGCTTCCGGTCATGTTAGGCATGCAGGACGAGGGGACGCCGGTGAGGCCACACATGCTGACTCAGAGTTTTCACGGAGAGTTTCAGCTTCGACAGGGAAACTGGAAATACCTGAACCACCTGGGGTCGGGTGGAAATAAATATGATAAGGGCCTGCTCAAACAGTATGCGCTGCCCGAGTTAACTCCCGACGCCACCGGGCAGCTCTACAATCTGGCGGAGGATCCTGGAGAAACCACAAACTTGTTCTTTTCGAGGCCCGAAAAACGGCAGGAGATGCAGGCGCTACTGAAAAAGCTGACGGTCAAGGGAATTGGCCGGAGCGCTCCAAGAAAAAGAATGCCGGTTGGCATCAAGAAATGGTCGGATGCGAGTCCACATCGCTCGTGATGCCGAAACTGCGGTTGGACCGAGCTCTGGGAGACGGCAGAGCAGTTTGCGCGGTGGATCAAACGGTCACCGCCGGGATCGCCGGAGTCAGGAGGCACGTGGTATCAGGAGTACTCGGCCGGGCATGGCAGACGCGGAACGTATGCCGGAAAGTACGGGCGGACGATTTCCTTCCTATTGCATTTGTACGTCTTGACCGACGGCCTCGAGCTGTCATCGGGCCACGTTTTACAAGTCGAACTG
>CAYNDU010000290.1:0-7348 GCA_964395615.1 uncultured Pirellulaceae bacterium
TCGGCCGTCACCCATGAATTGAGGACGCCGCTCACGACGTTTCAGATGTATGCCGAGATGTTATCCGACGGTATGGTCGAGGAGGAAACGCAGCGTCGCGAATACCTTGACACTCTGCATCGGGAGGCAGGTCGACTGATCCACCTGGTTGACAATGTGCTGAGCTACGCGCGACTGGCGCGGGGCCGAGGTGACGACCGCACGCAGAAACTGAGTGTCGACGAACTTTTGTCGCGCACCGTTACTCGATTGGAGACCCGCGCTCTCCAGGCTTCGATGCAACTGGTCGTCGAGGCGCCCGACGATGTTTTGGTGGAGAATCTGGAAACCAACGCGGGAGCAGTCGAACAGATTCTCTTCAATCTGGTCGATAATAGCGGCAAGTATGCGTCGGCTGCCGACGACCGGAGAATCCATTTGAGCGTCTCGTCAGGTAGCGGACACCTGTCCCTCTCGGTTGCAGACCATGGCCCAGGGATCCCAACGGTCCGCAGAAGGCGACTCTTTCGACCGTTTTCCAAGACGGTCAACGAAGCGGCGGAATCGGTGCCGGGTGTCGGACTCGGGCTGGCACTCAGCCGTCGCCTTGCCCGGCAACTCGGCGGGCGACTCTTCCACGACGAACAATACGACCGTGGAACTCGTTTCACGCTCCGACTGCCCCTGGACGAGAACACCGCTTGAATCGGCTCGCGCGGTCGCCGACAATGGTCGTGCGTCCGCGAAACGACGGTGACGAACCGGGCGGTTCGGCATGAACGATACGAAGAGGAGAGTCGACGTGCGCATCATCCTGCTTGTCAGTATTCTTTCGACGTTGCTCCCCGCGTCAGATCGAGCCGTGGTTGCGTCGACAGCGGGTGAGACGGCACCGGGTGAGACGGCACCGGGTGAGACCGCCCAGCTTCAGCTCTTTACGCGAAGTCGCGTCACGAAACACGATTCGCCGGGCGAAATCGCGATCGAGTACAAGACGGTCCACTGGGACGCAAAGAAGACGGCGATCGTGATCTGCGACATGTGGGCACGCCATTGGTGTGACGGCGCGTGTCGACGCGGCGCCGAAATGGCGCCGCGGATCAATGCGTTCGTCAAGCAGGCACGGTCACAAGGCGTGCTCATTGTCCATGCGCCGAGTGGTGGCATGGAACATTATGCGACTCATCCAGCGCGCCGGCGCGCTCTGAATGCACCCACGGCGAAGAACCTCCCGAAAGGAATCAACGGGTGGTGTAATGGGATCGACGCGGAGAAGTCGGGCACCTGGCCCGTTGACCAGGAAGATGGCGGTTGCGACGATCAGCCTCGATGTCCAGACAGGGAAATGGACCGGCATCAAACTCCTGTTATCGAGATCGATGCACGCGACGCGATCAGCGATTCGGGGGCCGAAATCTGGAATCTGTACGAACAACGAGGGATTGAAAACGTGATCCTTGTCGGCGTCCATACTAACATGTGCGTGATTGGTCGACCCTTTGGACTTCGGAATATGGTCCGATTCGGCAAGAACGTGCTGCTGGTCCGCGATTTGACCGACGCCATGTATAACTCGCGTTGCCGACCGTTCGTGTCCCACGTTCGCGGTACGGAACTGGTGATCGAGCACATCGAGAGGTTCGTTTGCCCGACGATCACATCTACCGACCTGCTCGACACACGGGCCCAACGTTTTGAAGAGGATCGGCGTCCGCACGTGGCGATTCTGGTTAGCGACGATCACTACGATGCCGACAAGACTCTTCCTCAGTTCGCACAACAGCTTCGCGAACAGTATGGCTGCCACTGCACCATTCTTCACGGCCAGGGCGGGTCGGACATTCCATTGACTGCCGAGTTGGAGAGCGTCGATTGTCTTGTGTTGTTTATTCGACGTCTGGCGCTGCCGAAGGAGCAACTCGAACGCGTCCGAGCCTATATCGCGTCAGGACGGCCGCTCGTAGGCCTGCGTACGGCGAGCCACGCGTTCGATGTTCGAGGCAATCGAACAGATGGTCAGGCGGAATGGCCCGAATTCGACGCTCAGGTGCTCGGAGGCAATTACCATGATCACGGGCCCAATGACCGAGGGACCGATGTGGCCATTGTCCCGAGTCAAGTGGAACACCCTTTGCTTGCAGGCGTCACGCCAGCCCGGTGGCACAGCACCGGGTCGCTCTATTATACATCTCCCGTCGCCGCCGGCTGCAATGTCTTGATGACGGGCAGCCTGGACGGACGTTCCGAGCCACTCACCTGGACCCGCACGGTCGGTAATTCACGAATTGTCTACTCTGCCCTGGGCCACCCTGACGACTTCCGTCAAGAGGCTTTTCGACAATTACTGATCAACGCCGTGTTTTGGTCCATGAATCGCGAAGTGCCACGGCCAGTCGTTCGAAAAGACTGAACCGAACGTAACTGGACGCTTCCAACAGGCGGCGACCGTTGGACGGCAAGTACGATCCTGATATGATTGCACTGAGCGAGTTCAGGCGAGTCCGATCAGGGGAGGGCTTGCCGCCGGAGAGAGCCCTCGTGAAACGCATGGTGCACGTGGAACAAAGGCAAAAACGGACGCGAGAGAAACAGCATCGGCCGAGGCGGAATCCACGTGTCGGTCGGCGGATGGCGCGCCGCGCTGTCCCGAGTTGGATGCCGGGCTCAAAACTGGGCAAAGACACGGCGGCGCTGTTGGTTTCCAGCGTGTTTCACGCCACGCTGCTCCTGCTGCTCGCCCTTCTTGCTCTGCCTGCCGTGGTCGGGCAGGATTCTGTCCTGGTAAGCAGCCTCTTCATGAGCGAGAGGGATCTGCCGGATGACGTCGGCCGCGTGGCGATACAGCCCGCGTCCCGGCCGGATATGGACGATCGCCGACTCGATGATGCCACGTTGACGGAAACCGAGTTATTCGCAGGTTTGACCGACCCCGGTCTCCAGCCGCTCACATTCGATCCGGCGTTCCAGCCGCCAATCGACCAGGTGTCCTATGATTCGGGAATTCGTCCGGCTGATCTCGCCAAGGTGTCCAGTGAGGCGGCCACTGTTGAGAGCGCCGTCGATTCGATTACCGGCCGCATTAAAGGACAACTGGAGAACGGCAACGTGCTCGTGGTATGGCTGCTCGACGCCTCGCTGAGTCTGGTGGACGATCGACAGCGCGTGGCCGAACGACTCGAACCGTTTCTTGAAGACCTTGCATCGCGCACGGGAAAGGCCGCCGAACACCGGTTGCTGAACACGGTTGTCTCCTTCGGGAAGAACATGAGGCAGAGAGTGGAGCCGACGGCCGTGGTGCGTCGGATTGTCATGGCGGTGGAGAAGTTGCCGATCGACACGTCAGGCACGGAGAATGTGTTCGCCGCTGTCGCAGCGTGCGTGAAAGAGTACGCCACGGTACGCGGCAGTGGCCGGTTGATGATCGTCGTGTGGACCGACGAGACGGGTGACGACGTGGAACGGTTGGAAGAGACAATCGCGTTGTGTCGTCGGGAGCGTGTCTCGGTCTCGGTTGTCGGCCCGTCTGCGGTTCTCGGCGCGGGGACCGGATTGCACTCGTATCAAGATCCCAAGACCAAGATCGTTTTTCAGTTGCCGGTCCAACGTGGGCCGGATTCGGCCATGATCGAGCGGATCGGTCTTGAGTATTGGTTTCCGACGCGTCCGCCGGGCGCGGCGCCGGGTTTTCGCCGAGGTCGAACGTTGCCTTCTTGGTACGGAGGCCGGCACTTGAAGGGAATGGCCTCCGGTTTCAGTCCTCATGCCCTTACACGGTTGGTGGCCGCGACCGGTGGCACCTACACCATATTCGATCGGCCGGAAGACCGAGGTCCCTTCCGAGCGGAGGCCATGCGGGACTATGCACCGGCCTATCAGACGGTGGAAAAGTACCTGCAGGCCATACAATTGCATCCATTGCGACGTGCCGTACACGCGGCCGTTCAGGAGACGCTCGGCGAGGACCTGGCGGCTCCGGAGACGATGTTCTTCGTGAAGCGCGATCGTCAACGGCCATTCCTGTTTGAACGACCCTACCTGACGGCCGCTCAATTTGCGCAGAAGTTCCGCACCGGTCGTCGAACGCTTGAACGCAAGGCAATAAAAAAGGCTCGGATCATCGAGCGGGCGTTAAGTCACCTCGGAATGAACGGCGACCCCGATCGCAACCTCGAAGCTCAGTTCGCGGCGGAGGAGTCGCCGCGCTGGCGTGCCTGGTACGATTTGACACGAGGGCGACTATTGGCAACAAGCGTGCGGCTCGAGGAATACCGGCTGGCTCTTGACGAATTCGCCCAAACGGACGTTCTGCGAGAATCGACGAATCACGCCATCTGCAGGCCCTCGACCCAGTTAAGAAGCGACTCGGTTTTTCAGTCCCGCGCGCTCGAGGCGGCGCGGCTGCTCAATCGGTGTGTCGCCGATCACCCGGACACGCCTTGGGCGTATCTGGCCGAGCGTGAGCTCGCGTATGGACTTGGGATTTCCATCCGACAGATGACACTCACGCTCGTACCCAGCACACCCGCCTCTCAACGGTCCCTACTGCCGAGATTATGACATGCCGCGACGACCCGATGTGCGAACCTGTCTATCAACCGTCATTCTGTTAACGCTGGCTTTCTCCGGCGGCACCTCATGGAGCCAATCGGTCGACCCCTTGTCGCCGACGGAGCTCCGATCGCGTCGGGCGGAGTTGGCGCATCGCGCTCGTCGCATCATCATGAACAACGACGGATGCGATGTGCTCTACTTCCCCAAGAACGAACGCGTCACCCGTGATGGCCTGCTGGCAAAGCGGACAGCGCCGCTGGCGGGAACGCAGGTCGACTCGATCGCGTTCTGCTCGACCAGCTCCGGCTTCAGCTATTTCACGCACGACACGCGTGCCGGAACCGTCCTTACACGATCGGGTCACGAATTCGGCATCCAACCGGATTCGAGGAATATTGCACAGGACTTGATCGAGCAGGGGACTGACTGTCTGCAGACCGTTCTCGATTTTGGACACAAACATGCAATGGAAGTATTCTGGTCCATGAGGATGAATGATACTCACGATGCCGCTCATCATCCCGACCGCCCCTACTTCCTTTTCCCCCCGCTGAAACAGCAACATCCCGATTGGCTCGTCGGAGAACCGGTGAAGCGAACGCCGTTCGGACGCTGGAGCTCCGTCGATTACGCCCGGCCTGAAATTCGCGACCTGGCCTACCGATTCATCGAAGAAGTCTGCCAGAACTACGATCTCGATGGAGTTGAGCTCGATTTCTTTCGGCACCTCTGTTATTTCAAGAGCACCGCCACCGGGGGAGTCGCCAGCGAATCCGAGCGACAACACCTCACCGACTTGATGTGCCGCATCCGGGCCATGACTGAGCGCATCGGCGCGGCCCGGCGTCGACCTCTTTTGATCGCCATCCGGGTACCCGACTCGGTCGACTATTGCAGAGATATCGGCATCGATCTCGAACGCTGGATGAAGGACGGCATCATCGATCGGTTGATCACCACGGGCTACTTTCGGCTCAACCCGTGGAAGTACAGTGTCGATTTGGGTCATTCGCACGGAATTCCCGTCTATCCTTGTCTGAGCGATTCACGAGTACGCGGAGAAACGAGATTTCGTCGCAGTTCTGTGGAGAGTTATCGGGGACGAGCCATGAATGCCTGGGCGGCAGGCGCTGACGGACTGCACTTGTTCAACTTCTTCGACCCGCGATCGTCAATCTGGCGGGAAATTGGCGACCCAAAGACGCTCAGCACGCTGGACAAATTGTATTTCGTTACGGTCCGCGACGGCGATCCGCGAAGCTTCCTGGCCAATGGCCGTAGTGCTCGTCGACAGCCGGTCTTTACGCCTTCGCATCCGCGACTGTTGACGGCCGCCCAACCGGCAGTTTTCGAGGTCATGATCGGCGATGATCCGGCAGCGATGCAATCCTCTCGCCCGCCCAGCGTCACGTTGCATCTGGAGATGCCCGACGTGACTCAACTCGATCGTCTCATCGTCAAGATGAATGGAAAGACGCTCGCCAACGGCTCGATCAACAACGGCTGGCTGGATTATTCCGTCCCGTTCACATCCGTTCAACAGGGTGCAAACCAGGTCACCGTGACTCTAAAACGTCCCGCAGTCGCGCCGCCCGAATGGAGTATCGTCTACGGCGGCTCATCGATACCGGGCGGGGGTTGGAATCGCGATCCTGGTTCGGCACGGGCCACAGCACAAGTCGACAGCAATGGGTTGTTGATCGCCGACGAAGGTGAAGCGTCGGGCGACTATCTTTACTATCGCTACCCGTGGGGCGCGGCGCCGGACGGCAACGCCGTTGTCGAAGCCCGCGTCAAGACCAGGTCCGGGTCGAGTTTTCTCATCGTCAGTAACGGCGAAAGCGGCGAGCGTCTCGAGCTTCGGCCCGATCGCATCTCACTCTACCACCATGGAGAATATCAATACTCGATGAACACGGCGGATGACTTCCATCTGTATCGAATCGAGCTACACGCAAGGGACTTGAAGGCATACGTAGACGGCACGCTACGCATTGACGCACCCGGTATCTTGAAGCCGCGAGGGGGATACGCAAGAAATGAAGTGGCGTTCGGAGCCGCGAACAGCCCGATGGCCGGCCAGGCGTGGTGGAGAGAGGTGAAGGCGAGAGCCAGTGGGACCGTATGCCGCGACCTGGCGATACGTGTCTCGCATTGATGGACCGTTCGTGGACCACGCGCGCAGACGATGCGTCGTCCGATCGGCTTGGATCGTGTTCCGAGTCGTGTTGAATCACGACTCGCACGACGCAATGGGCCCGGCTGAGAGCGTCTTCGTCGTCTCCAATCTCATAACGGCTCGAAGCGAATGCGATAGTGGATCGGCTTGGGTTCAAGCAGGTACTTGACGAGCGGCGGGGGTCCGCAACTGCCGTTGCCCAACGGGCCTTGGCGGTAATCGACGTTAAGCACGGTCTCTTGAATACGCTCGAGGTCGAATGGGTGCTGGGCCGCATGCAGATTGTCGGTCGAATAGTGTCTCACCGACACGCTCAGCGGCCTGTCGCCGCTCACTCGGAGCCCACGACCCGCGGAATTTCTCAGAGTCATCCAGCGCACGTCGGTTTTGTTGCCGTTTTCCTGTGGTACGGGATAATTCACGAATTGTTGGTCGACGGTTCCAGCGTAGCGTCCTATCGGAGCACTCTCCTTGCGATCTACATACGAGTCCCCCGGACCTCTTCCATACCATTCAAACAGATCATAACCGGCCGCCAGTCGGAGCTCATGCCCCATTCGCGGCAGGTTTGGGATCCAGCCGAACGGAGTCACGTCGATCTTCAGTTCGACGGTCCCATCGCCCGACACGGCATACACC
>CAYNDU010000291.1:0-7343 GCA_964395615.1 uncultured Pirellulaceae bacterium
AGGGGTCAGGAGTCAATTGCCGGAACGGCCCGTAGGGTGCTTCGCACAATTGACGCCTGACCCCATGACAGTGCTTTACCCTCTCCTAGGTGCCGAGCAGAAGATACCGAACGTTTGGATCGAGGGAAAGAGGTTTTTGCGGTGTTTCTGAACTGAGGTTGTTGTCAGCACGCGATTTCTCGTACACTCCCCCCGGAAGCGGTCCCGAAACTCTGGGTGAGCACGTGGCACACGATGCACATGGCATGGCGTGTTTCGAGTTTTACATCGGTTCGGGTCCTGACGTTGGATTCTCCGTTGCCTTGAATAGACCGGCGACCTGAACCGGTGATTTGGATGTCCAGACCGAGCTGTCAACCCTGCTCGTCGTTTCGCCACGCTCTGGGAATTCTTGCGATCGGATGGATCGCGTTATTCACGGGTCTGGGGAGTACGCATTTATGGGATCGCGACGAGCCGCGCAATGCGGGTTGCGCTCGTGAAATGCTGGCCCAAGGCGACTGGGTCGTCCCCGTCTTCAATTCTGAATTGCGCACGCACAAACCGATTCTTGTCTACTGGCTGATGATGTCGGCGTACGGCCTGTTTGGTGTCACCGAATTTGGGGCGCGGTTCTGGTCGGCCGCATTCGGCATAGGAACGGCACTGGTCACCTACTCGATCGGCCGCCGACTGATGGACGCACAGGTCGGCTGGTGGGCAGCCGTCATTCTATTGACGACGTTGATGTTCAACGTGGCCTCGCACGCGGCGACTCCGGATGCGCTCTTGATCTTCTGGAGCACGCTGTCCATTGGTGTCTATGTTTGGGGAACTCATCCGGCCGACGATTCGTTGTCGCCGGCCGTACGGCCGTCGCCCCGTTGGTTTCCTCGATGGCCGGTGGCGGTGGCCATGTATGCGTGTATGGGGGTGGCCGTGTTGGCCAAGGGACCGGTTGGGCTGGTATTGCCGACGGCGGTCATTGGTCTCTACCTGCTGATCATGCGGTGGCCACGACCGAATCGCGTCGTGGGAGCTGCAAGAGATGATTGGCCGAACCGCGTTCGACGGTTGGCGAGCCTGTTATCTCCGATCCATTTCTTGCGCACTTGCTGGCTCATGCGTCCTGTCACCGCACTGGTCACGGTGGCCGTTGTCGCCCTCCCCTGGTACACGCTGGTCTGGCTACGCACGGACGGAGAATGGGTGCGCGGATTCCTGTTGGATCACAATCTTGGTCGTGCAACTCAGTCACTTGAAGGCCATCACGGTTCCTTTCTCTTTTACCCGGTCGCGCTGCTCGTCGGTTTCTTTCCCTGGTCCGTATTTGCAGTGCCAACGATCTGGCATGCAGCCCGAACGGTAACGACTGACCGGAACGATAAGCGTCCGGGCCACCTGCTGGCCATTTGCTGGACGGTCGTTTACGTCTGCTTCTTTACGATGGCTGCCACCAAGCTACCCAGTTACATCACCCCCAGTTATCCAGCGGTGGCCCTCTTGGTCAGCGGGTGCCTGTGGGCTTGGATCCGGCATTCCACGGCCGTACCCAAGTTCTGGTTTCGCGCGGCTCTGGTCAGTCTGGTGCTTGTCGGGCTCGTCATCATCATTGGTGTACCTGTTGCGGCGAGTGAACTTCTGCCTGGCGAGGGTATCCTCGGCCTGATCGGCCTGATACCGATGGTCACCGGAGCGATTGGCCTTTATCTTGTGTATCGGGACCTGCCCGCACTGCAACCGTGGACAATGGGCGCCGGGGCGCTGTTGACTGTCTTGGCGATCTTCGCTCTGGCCTCTGGCCGGATCGACCGGCACCAATCGATTGAGTCGTTTGTCTCGATCATGCGTGGCAGGAGTGCCGAACCGGTCGTGGGCGCTCTGGGAGTGATGGAACCGAGTTGGGTCTTTTACACGGAACATTCTATTGAACGATTCGCGGCACCCGAACAGACCTCCTTCCCCGGCAGAGACCGGCAGACGGGCAGCGATACGGCGGGCAGCGATACGGCGGGCCGAATGAGTGCTTGGGACTTCTTGCGACGTAGTGACAATCACTTTCTGATTGCGACTCGGTCGAGCCTTGATCGAATGAAGGGTTTGCCGGACGGAGTGATGGAACTTGCCGATATCGAGTATTTCCTGAAACGTGACCGATTGGTTCTGCTGGCCCGGACGACCCCTGATGAAGAAGAGTCAGAGAGAGTACTTCGACAGGCAGCTCGAGCTGGTTCTGGCGGAGCTTCCCGAGCCGGTGCACGATCTTCTCGATCGGGTGCCGATGTACGTAGATGACGAGCCGACGCCCGAGGTTCTCAGACGTACGGGTGTACATGACGCTCGTCACCTGTACGGCCTTTACACGGGAATTCCGCTCGGCCAACGCTCCGTTGAAGCATCGGGCGTCCTATCCGACGTGATTCACCTTTTCCGTTGCGGCATTCTGGCGGCGTCTGAACGGGCCGAAGGGGGGTACGACGACGGCGTACTTCGCGAGCAAATACGGATCACGATTCTCCATGAACTGGGCCATCACCACGGATTGACCGAGCGCGACCTGCGAGACTTGGGATACGCCTGAAATCGGGTCGATGCACGCCTTCTCCCTGCTCCTGCCGGACCGACTTTCGATCTGGAAGTCATCCTGGCGCGCGGCTACACTGTCGATCACAGGCATTATGGCGGAACAGCAGGTTGGGAATCGATGTCAGACCAGTTCAATCCCTACTATCACTGGCTCGGAATCCCGGAACAGGAGCAGCCGGCCCACTACTACCGGTTGTTATCGCTGCAAATCTACGAGCCCAACCCGGACGTCATTCAGCATGCCGTCGACCGCGTAATGGCTCATCTGCGGACGTTTCAAACGGGTGCCCATGCCGAAGAATCGCAGCAATTGCTCAATGAGATCGCTCAAGCCAAAGTCTGCCTTCTGCACCCGGAGAAGAAATCTGCCTACGACCGGCGCTTGCAGCAACGATTGCACGCCGAGGCAGAGAAGGATGCGGAGGCGACCAGAAGTGAAGCGGAGCGGGAACCAGATGCCGCTCAAGGACCAGCCATTCGCCAGCGGCGCGCGGCGTCGAAGGAGGTCATGCGACGACGGCGTTCGAAGAGTGTGAGGCGTTGGTCGGCAATCGCGGGACTGCTGCTGATAGGCGTTGTCGGCTTGTTCGTGGTGACCCGGCTGCTGCCGCGCCGCACGGCCCACAACAAGTCACCGTTCCCCGATTCGGCAGTGGACGTTTCTGGAGCCGCACCTGGAGCTGCAAAGAATCCAGCAAAACAGGCGGGAACCAGCAAATCGCCGTCGGTCGGGTCCGACAGTAACGACAACTCCCAAGAGAAGAACACTTTGCCTGGACCGGCGCGTTCGAAAAAGGGCCCGCCGGCTCGGCCGGAGCCACCCAAGAACGGCCCGGCGCGGAGGTTCATGCCCGGTCCACCCGACGAACTGTCTCGCCGCGAAATCCTGGAAGCGGACGGAATGATCACAAACGAGTTCGCTTGCTGCCAGTCGCTTCCGTTCGAACGGTTCCTTTCGTTAGCCAGTCGATTGCGTATGCGAGGTTATCGCCCGACGCGTCTTCGACCCTACGTGTCGCAAGGCCAACGGCGATGCGCCGTGATCTGGATCCGTGATGGTCTGCCCTGGATCTATGCCATGGCCCGCGATGCCGCCGACCTTCAATTGCAAGTCACCCGCCGAACGGTGCAACGCTTGCGAGTCGCCGATCTGGCCGGGTTTGCCAATGGCACGGTGACGCAGTACGCGGCCCTTTTCCGCCAGGAACAAGGGGCTCCGGACCGAATGGAACTGGGCGTCGGATGGACGTCCGAGGAGTCGGCGAGCCGTTCCGCAAGACTCCGGGCAGACGGATTCCAACAAGATACGGTGCAACAGTTTGTCGATCCTCAAGGCGTCCAGCGGGAGTGCCAGATATGGGTCTCGGCGAACGAGCCGAATCGGCCCCCATCGGTGCGCTGGACACGAGAGCTGGTTGCGGACCGGCACCTCTTTTCGGACGTAGACCTTCCGGCGTGGCCGACCGATATCTGTTTGGTTGGATCGCAGTCGACACCGGACAAGTTGTACTGGACGGCCTGTGTAAGGAAGGCGACTCTGCCTGCGGCCGTCGTTTCCGGAATGAGCCCGTCGAACCAGCTGGACGAAGGCGCTAAACTGGCTCAAGAAGGTTATCAGCCTGCGGCCTGGTCCGTGGCGGAAGTGGGCGGTCAGTTAGTGACGGCAAGCGTATGGCACGTGCGTCCCGACTCCCGCTCTGAGCCAAACGTGCAACTGGTTCAAGTGGCAGGTCCGTTGCCGGATCCGGCGATCGCTGCCAGTGCTACGCCTCGCGAAGGCACCCGGCCGGCCCTCGGAATGGAGACGATCGAAACTCCCGATCGGATGCCGGTACCGGACAAAACAGATGTGGCGGCAGTGCACGAAGAGTTGCTCAAAGTTTATGCCACCCGAGTCTCTCGCGCCAAATCGTCGTCCGCCGAGGCTCTCGCATTAATCCAACGACTGTCAAGTGCGGCCAAGACAGAGAAGGACGATGTCCTTCGCTTCGCTACCCGACAACTGGTTCTCGAAACCGCTACGGCCGCCGGATATGTCGATCTCGCGTTCCAGGCGATTGTTGAACAGGGTAGGGACTTTGTCGTCGATCAGCTGCAAATGAAAGCGGATGCACTGCGGTCGATCTTATCGAACTCTAAACAATCGACGTATCGGTTCGGATTGGCTCGATTGGCGTTTGTACTTGCCGAGTCTGCGCGAACGAAAGCGCAGTACGACCTTGCGGAATCACTTAACACATTGGCTGCCAATGCCGGGCGGAAGCTGCGCGACACGCAACTGTCACGAGCTGCCAAGAGTCAATCTGACCGAATCAAGCACGGAAAGACGCTCGCTACATCTGCCCGGTTAGCTGAACAGGTGCTCGAAAAGAACCCACAGCATCCCGGAGCAAACGAGGCGGTCGGGTTCTATACTTGTTTTGAACGCAACCAATGGAAAGACGGTTTGCCTCATCTCACACGCGTCGCCGACACCACCCTGGCCGAAATTGCTCGCCGCGACCAGTCGTCGCCGACGTCGGCCCTGGATCGCGTCGCCCTGGCCGACTCCTGGGTCCGCTGGATTGAGAGTCAACCGGACCGTGAGTCTCTGACTCCGGCCGTTTTTCAACGAGCGGTGAGCTGGTACGCTTCCGCCATACCACAACTTGATGATGCGTTGCGGCAGGAGGCGACGGCAAAATTGACACATTGCGACGACCACCTCCTTAGCTTGTCCTGGTCATCCGTGCGAAACCTGCCGTGGACCGGTGATCAACCTGGGCAGGTCCGCGCATTTGTGGGACATGAGGCTGGCGTGACGGCGTTGCAGGTTGACAGGACCGGCCGATCTGCCTGGTCCGCTTCGATGGACGGTTCCGTTCGGCAGTGGGATTTGATCAGTGGATCCGATCTGCAACAGCTATCCCCCGGGTTCCAGAGTGTCTACTCGATTGCGCTGGCAGCCAGGGGACGCCTGCTCTTCGCCGAGGGCCACACCGATGAACTGGCAGTCTGGGACGCTGCGAGCGGCCGAAGGGACCGGCCGCTTGTGAACAAGTATGATGTACGGCACATTGCAGCATCGTCGGAGGGCAACCTGCTCGCGTGTGTACTGAATGCGACCAACAACAATGTAGTTTTGATCAATACGACGTCGCGCAAGTCTCTGGGGGCGCTCTCCATTCCCGGAAGTAACAACGGGGTGAGTTTTTCGCCCGACAATTTGCGCCTGCTCGTCACTGGAAGCACCGGAGTAGCGTGCTGGAGCATTCAAACGGGGCAGCGCCTGTTGCGAGTCTCCGGTACGGGCTCAACGACTCGCTGTATCTTTGCACCCGATGGCCGGTCGCTTGTCGTCGCGGACGATCGCGGCGTGCGCGTCGTCAACGCGTTTCGGGGAAGTACGGCGCTCACCCTGGCTATCCCAAGCGTCACGTGCCTCTTGTTCAACTCGAATGGAAGCCTGCTACTGACCGGTGACGACCACGGACAAGTCAGTGCGTGGAACGTCGAAACGGGCGGGAAGGTCGGATCGTTCGACGTGACCGATGGAGGAAGTGATGCTGAGGTGTCCAGCATGGCGGCGCTTCCCGATCCACACGCGATCTTGATTGGTGACTCCTCGGGACGAGTGAAACTCTGGCGAGTCGACGCGACATCGACCGCTCGGACACCCTGACCCTCCGAGGCGAACGGCCGGGAATCGGCTAACTTCGTCTTCTTCCAGCTCACTGCCCGTCCAGACTAAGGTCGTTCATGCGGTTGACCGCACCATGTTAATGTCCGTTTCGTGCAAGATCCGGTCTCTCGCAGCAACCAATGATGTGTTGCCATAGACGACGTCCCTCCCGCACACGAACGGCCGCCGCCGTCGGAAGCGACGTGACGGGACAAGTGAGCCGTTTACGATTTAACACGGCACTGGCCGAGATGTCGTCGGGGCCAGAGAAATCGTCGTTCGGAGCGAAAAGAGTGGGATTTCGCGTTAAGGGGAAGCGTGCAAGCGAATACTGAGTGCGGAGCAACGCAAAAAGTGCCGGTCTGTGTGCCGGCTTACAAAAGAAATTCCAACATGCTGCGAATATGTTAGATGTAGCTTTGAGTGCTGACGGGCAAGGAGCTCGGCCGATGCACCTGAAGGCTCCGCCAGCGGGACAGGGGGCTCTGTACCGGGAGAGCGATCATGCTAAGTCATGGTTTGGGAAAGAAGGAAGTTTTTGCGGCGACAGTGATTCTGCTTCTTGCGAGTGGAGTGGGCCTGTTTGCCGTCATCACGTCCCAACATCATCGGGGTGATCGAAATGCAGTGGCGGCCCCGGGCCGGTTTCGAGTCGATTCCGGCCCTCCTTCTGTCGACGACATGGGCGCTACGACGATGGAGATCACCGTACCTGATGCGAATGGTCAGGAGCCCGACGAGCTCGCCCGAAGAGTCGAGCAGTTATTTGTTGACGTCGCGTCGGACGGTGCCCTGATGATTTTCGGGGAGCCGACTCCATTCTCCAGGCTTCGGCTAATGCTCGATGAACAGATTCACGAAAATGTCAAGACGCACGTGGTGATTCGCCCAACGCCCGACTGCCCCTTCCGGTTCATCCGTCCCGTGCTCGCCGTTTGCGATGAGCTCGGCATCTCACATGATTTGATGACACAAAACTCGGCGCTCCTTTTAGGTAGCTCGGCCGGGCCGATGCTCGCCATTCTTGGCAGTCTTTGATACTCGGGGCGCTTCTGGCCGGCGGAGGTAAAGGGGTCAGGAGTCAATTGTGCGAAGCCCCCTACGGGCCGTTCCGGCA
>CAYNDU010000292.1:0-7316 GCA_964395615.1 uncultured Pirellulaceae bacterium
CTGTCGCGACGCCCTGACCCCTGGCTAAATACGGACGCCCCGTCCGGGGCGTGCCAACCGCGCGGCAGCGTTGCACGTATCCTCCGTTGTATTCGTTCACGGCCTTCGGCCCTGAACGGATACCAACATTCTCACCGCATCGTCGTGCGCGGGGCCCACCACGGGCAAGCTGCCCGTGGCAACGACCTCAGCGCCCGCCGGTCGCCACGGGCTCCAGACCGATCCAGGCCCTGTTGAGATAGCTGCAGCGACAACCGGATGAAGCGTCGGGGACGACGACAATACCTCCGACCGGCAATGCGTTGATCCAGCATCCCGGTCGAATCCCGCCGTAGTTCTCGGTCTCCTTCCGACCCGATAAATCGAAGTAGCCCAACGTAGCCGATCGAAACAAGAGCATGTGTCGCGAACTGGCAAGAATGCCGCAACCGTACGATCGCTGAAACTCGAACGGAACCGGTTCGCCGGTCAGCAGATCCCACGCGCCACCCTGTGTATACACCGTGCGACCATTGAGCATCGGACGGGAACTGTAATCGGCCTTGATACTCCAAAGGCACGTTCCGTCAGCCAATCGGAAAGCGGCCAGGCGGCCACCGACTTCCGATGCCAATCGAAAACGGGTCGGTTGATAACTCATCAGCACGATCCCGTGTTCGTCGCTCGCAGCCAACATTGTGCCAAAGACATCTTCCGCCTGTCGCCAGACAACCTTTCCGGTTCGGGCATTCAGTGCAATGAGTTCCCCGGCCGGCTGAGCGGGCGTGGCCGGCGCCTTCTTCGTTCGATCGAATTTCGCTTCCGGGCGATCGATGAGCAGGACCCGATCCCCGCTGATCGCGATGGCATTGTGTCGAATCGAATGTTTCGCCGTAAACGTCCAGAGTCGGGATCCGGTTGACGTATCGACCGCGAACAAGCTGTCCGATTCGGTCAGTTGTTTGTTCATGTCCCCACCACGATTGACGTAGCGGTAGGTCACGACATGGTCGGCGCGAGCCGTTGAACCAAAGAGTATTCCGTCAGACCAGGCGATATAGCCCCACGGTTTGGCTTGAGAACCGGGTGTCGGTGCAGCATCGTATTCGGACTGCAGCGTGCCCGTCAGCGCGTCAAGCTGGAGACATTTGGAGCCGTTTCGAACGAAGAGGCTTCCGGCTCCCAGGCAGAAGTTACTACCCGTCCCAGAGACCCCCATAAGCTCGTCACCATCGTAGGCACGCAAGAGATTGGGAATGTCGTATCGCCAAAGTTCCTGGCCGTTATAGGCATCGACGGCGATCACCTGATCGAGGCCCGCATGATAGATCCGACCGTCGCGGAACAACGGTGCCGGCGCTCGACCATGGCGCGAAGGTACGTCGAAATCGAAGTCGCGAAACCAGAGCATGCCGAGCCGACCTTTGACAATTTCATCGCCACTATTGCAGCTATTCGCCGGGTCTGCATATTGGTGGGTCCATTGGCCGGCACCGGCTAGAGGGCCTCGCGTATCGACTTGCCATCGGTTCTCTCGACCGACGCATATCACACCTCCATCGGGGTGCTGCAGCCGATGGGCTTCTTGCCTTGGGAAGGACTCCACTGGAAGATGCAAGGTTCTGCCCGAGACAATGAGGTTGGCGAAGTACTGCGGGTATCCGGTCTTGTCCAGAGTTCGCCGGTGCACAAACACTCGTGATCCGTACAATCCGGCCGCCCGGAGCAAACTCCGAGCGTTGTCTACGTTGCGCTCGTCCGAGTCGACCGCGAGAATGGTCAATTCCGTTCGCCTGGCCAGGGCCAACGCCAAAGACCCGTCACCACAGCCGAGGTCCAGGCAAAACCCTCGAGTGATCCCGGTGCGCTCGATAATCTGCTCCGCCGCCGATTCGGCGCTATCGGACATGGTCACCCGTTCATCCGACCGCACCGACGCGACATCCGACGATCGTCGGTCGGCAGCCGAGTCAAAACAGTAGCAGAGTCCTCGATCAGTGCTCGCGAAAAGTCGTCTGTCGGTGACGGCGAGTCCGAGTGCAGAACCCTCCACGTCTGCCCTCCAGACGATTTGTCGCGAAACGGTGTCGAGGACGGACACCTGCCCGACCGAGCCGAGCACGAAATACGGTCCGGCAGTGGCCAAAGCGACGGGCGCGGTCGGAAGTTCTACCGTCCAGAGAGGCTCGATCGTCGACACCTCTTGCATGACCCCTTTCTTGTCCGGTCGTTGCTTGACCGTCCATTGAAACTCGCCAACCCGCCTGCCGGCCGCAACCGCCAGTCCTTTGGCCGATGCGGCGACCAATTGGCCACCGACCGGAGCAATCTGACTGCCATCGCTCAGACGAAAGGCGATCCCGCCGTTGATCAAATAGGCCCCACTGGCCATCGCCAACGAACCGCCGTTGTGACCATATTTTTGCAAGTGGAAGTAACTCAACTTCCCGCCATCAGTATCGAACACGGCCGGCACGGCTCGACCGGTCGGAACGATCAGTTGATCGCCCGCGTTCGTCAAGTATCCTTGTGCGGCAATCCCACTCGCGGCGTTGGCACCACCGTGGGGCTGGGGCATATAGATCGAGCCGGAGTCGTCGTTTTTCCAGACGACGTTGCCCGTCCCCGCATCCAGAGCATAAAGAAAGATTCCATCCGACGGCCAAATCCCTGCCGCATAATAGACCGTTCCGTTGCGCACCACGGGTCCTCCCCGGGCCGGCCACTTCGATACCATCTTTCGATTGCCGATGACGTTCTGATTGCCCGGTCCGCCTTGCCGTTTCCAGAGCAGCGTGCCGTCGCCGAGGTTCAACGCGTAGAGCCAACCGTCATCACTGACGACGAACGCCCGGTCCTGCCAAATGGTCGGCGCGAACCGAACGGGTGCCTCGGTGAAAAACTCCCACAGAATGGATCCGCTGCGCGCGTCGATCGCAACGACCGAACCGTCCGCCGAGCTGCCAAGTAACAACCGCTCGCCCTGGACCACCGGATGATCGACTCGATCAAACGTCATCCGGTCGCTGCGCGGCCAGGCGGGAGAAGGGGGCAACGGTGCACGATGCGTCCAATTGAGTTCGAGCGGCAGGGGCAGGGACTCGGGTTGTCGAGCCGACCGGCGGCCATCCGAACGGTACGTGGGCCAATCCGACGCGGGCAGCCCGCGCCCCGTGACCACGACCGACCCCAACCAGATTGCACAGAAGATTAAAGGCCTCTTCATCCGACTCCTCCTCGCCCGTGTCACGTTGACCTTTTTCCCAAGCTCGCTCTTGAGATTGTCGCTCGTTCTGACTCAGACATGGCCGAGCCAGGAACCACCATCCTAATGGATGGACGGCGAGAACTCCAAACAAGTTCGTGCCAAACGGGGGCTCTACGCTCGCCAAAACGGCGGGCACCCGTGTGATAGGAAATGAGGCGATTGTCGAGCACATCCCGCTCGTTTGGTTTACACTGGATGCTGGGTTCTGAATGTGAACGATTGACGAAACAACATGAGCTATCGGGAACACGATTCATGCGATTCAGAAGAATCATCACGGTCATCTGCGGAATGGGAATGGTCGTCGGCAGTGTACTGCCGGCAGCAGCTCAGGCACCTGCAAAGGCTGGTCGAGCGGCGCGACCCGACACGGGCAAGTTACTTGAGAAGATCGACAGCTTGTCGCGTGAAGTGAAGTCGCTGCGCCAACGGCTGGACGCGGATTATTATTCATTCACCGATCCGGCAGACCGAATGGCCCGATACGAGCGCCACGTGGCGATGAAGGAATCATCACCGTTCAAGGAGCTGAAGTGGCAGTTTGTCGGTCCGACGAACATCAGCGGGCGAGTGACGGACGTCGCCGTTCCGACTCCGCGCGGCGAAAACTACACCATCTATGCGGCTGCCGCCTCGGGAGGCGTCTGGAAGACCTCGAACGAAGGGACGACCTGGTCTCCTGTCTTCGAGCATGGCCCGTCGACGTCGGTTGGCGATGTGACGGTTGCCCCCTCGGACCCGAACACCGTGTGGATCGGCTTGGGCGAAGCGAATATCTTTCGCAGTTCGATGGCCGGAGCGGGTGTCTACAAGTCGACCGATGCGGGAAAGACGTGGCAACATATGGGCCTGGCTGGAACCCACACCATTGCACGCATCATCGTTCATCCCAAGAATCCGAATATCGTCTACGTGGCAGCCTCCGGACACGAATGGACGTACGACGATTATCGCGGCGCGTACAAGACAACCGATGGCGGCAAGACCTGGACGAAAGTTCTGTACATCAATGACCGGACAGGCGTCATCGACATGGTCATCGATCCGGCACATCCCGAGACCGTATATGCGGCAACCTGGCAGCGCATTCGCCGACGGTGGAATGACCCGCGCAACGAACCCGGTTACGATGGAAGCGGAATCTACAAGACAACCGACGGCGGAAAACATTGGCAATCGATCAATGGCGGACTTCCTCCGGCGCCGTTTCGAGGCCGCATTGGAATTGACCTCTGCCAAGAGAAACCGAACGTCGTCTACGCCTTCGTCGATAATTACGAAGAAACGTCCGCCTTCGCTCGCCCCGGCCGGGACTCCTACGGGCGCGAACGACTGAAGTCAATTAAGGGTGCCGAAGTCTATCGATCCGACGACCGGGGTGATCATTGGCGCAAAGTCAGCGCCTCGGATCGCTATATGCATCGCATGAGTTCGACCTACGGCTGGGTGTTCGGACAGATTCGTGTGGACCCCAGCGACGCGGAGACCATTTACGTGATGGGGCTCGGACTGAACGTGTCCCATGACGGTGGGAAGTCGTTCACTCAACTGCGCGGTATGCACGGTGACCACCATGCGCTGTTCATCGATCCCAGTAATTCCAATTACCTTGTCAACGGCAATGATGGCGGATTGGTCGTCTCCTATGATGGAGGAACAGCCTGGAAAAGCTACACCGATAAGATCCCCGTCGTTCAGTTCTTCAATCTCTCGGTCGATATGGATACACCCTTCCACGTATACGGATCGATCCAGGATCATGGCAGCCGCCGGGGAACGGTGGACATCAGCCGCGGACGCGACCGCATTCGGCCAGTGGAATTCGAGATGGCACCGGGGGGAGAAGGAAGCAGTCATGCCATCGATCCGACCGATCCCAACACGGTATACGCGGCCGGTTTCTACGGCAGTATTTTTCGCACGGATATGGCGACGGGCGAAAGAAAGCGGATCGCACCACAGGCAGCAGAAAACGCGGAAGCACTCCGCGGCCAGTGGGTTGCCCCCTTTATTATCTCCCCCCACAATCCGCGCATCCTTTACCATGGCATGAACTTCCTTTATCGCTCCTGGGATCGAGGGGATCGATTCGAACGCATCAGCCCCGACCTTTCCTACGACGATCCCGACAAGAACGGCGACATCCCTTACCAGACCATTTTTGCGATCTCAGAATCGCCGTTTCAGGTCGGGCTGATCTACGCAGGTACGGATGATGGCCGATTGCACATCACGCGTGATGGAGGGCGCCACTGGAAAGAAATCGTGCAAGGAATCGCGCCGAATCGCTGGATCTCTCGAATCGTGGCTTCCCAATACGACAAAGGAACCGTCTATATGTCGCAAAACGGAAAGCGACATGATGACTTCCTGCCCTATCTCTGGAAGTCGATCGATTTCGGTGAGACCTGGCAGAGTATCGCGGCCAATATTCCCAGCGGCCCAATTAACGTCGTTCGAGAGGATCCAAAGAACCCGAACGTCCTGTATGTCGGCACCGACCTGGGTGTCTATGTTTCGACCAACCAGGGAGAGAGCTGGGATGTCCTGAGCAACGGCCTGCCAACCACGTTCGTGCACGATATGGTCATCCATCCGCGTGATGACATTCTGGTAATCGGGACGCACGGACGCGGTGTCTTCGCACTCGATGTCCAGTCGATCCAAAGTCCGGATACGGAGAATTCGGCGGCCGAGTCAAAATAGAGCGCCAAGCGGAACGCGATCGAGCCGTAATCAACGCGCCAGGCGTATCTGCCGCGTGTAGTCCTTCAGTAGACGCCGAGCCTCTTGGAATTCCGCTCGATCGAGAAGGACCTGATAGCGCGTATCACCGGCTACTCGGTCGAAGCGCATCACGGAGTTTTCCAGGCTGACCAGTGACGGTCGGCCCTGGCCGGAAAATACCGCGCGAGGCAGCGCAAGGTAGTTTCGCCAGGAATCGTCTAACAGAGCTCCAAGATGACTGGCCGTATCAGCCAACTGCCGGCGTGTCTGCTCGAGCCGGTCCGAGGTGTTCGCGCCGGCCGCACTCGGCGCGTTCTGCGACGGAGGATCCGGAATGCCCGAGAGACGTGTTCCGGATCCGCCGGGGATCGGCGAACTGACAGACGGGCCGGCTGACCCCGGATCCACCGTGCCGGGCACAACCGTGCTCGGCAACGTCCCGCCTTGTCCAGCAATGCCGGCGGTCGAACCTCCGGCTACCGGCGATCCACTGTAAGCGGCCAATTGCAGTAAGAGCCGGCTGGCAGCGGCCGGCATTTTCGCATTGGCCTGCAGGGGTGTTCCGTCCGGCATCAGGCCGGCAGGCCGATAGAATAACTGGTTCGACGTTGCGTCATTTTGAAGCACCGCGCCATCCACCGATACGCCGGCGAAGAGGCCTCGACTCCGGGAATATGAGTAGATCTCTGCCTGAAGCCGCCCGTCGGTAGCCGCCGATGCCTGTCGGCCGACCGGACCGGCGGCAGCAGCCGCATCGACACCAATCGTAAACTTCCCGCGCAGAAGGCCTTGGATACTTCGTCGAGTGGTAAACACCAGGATCACGTCCGTCGCCTGCACCCCCACTTGCCATCCCACGCTTCCACCGGTCATCGTGACAAACGTCGGCGGCCTCCAGCCCCCGCGATCATCGCGAACGACGACGACACCTTTGCCCCTTCGAACACCTGCTATCAACCCCACCTTGACCGCGCTCGGAACAATCACCACTCCCTGGGCTCGCACGACAAGCGCCTGTGGAATATTCCGGTTGGGGATCGACATGAATTCGTTGAGCACTTGCGATGCCGAGTCGACAATGGTCGCCTCGCGGGTTTGAGCAAGCACCGCGTCGGGCAGGAGAGCCAGGATGCCGCCAGCGGCAATACCCCACAGAATGCTTCGACTGCTGGACATGGTTTTCAAACTCCTTTTCCAAAACCGACCTGCTGGCAGTTTCCGGACAGCCCGCGATTGTAGGGGACCTTCCAGGTCCAAGGCAACACGAATCAGGTCGCGGCCGAGACCGAGGGTGCAGGAACGGGCTCGCGCGGTCTTGGGGTGACTGGAAGTTGATCTGGTG
>CAYNDU010000293.1:0-7309 GCA_964395615.1 uncultured Pirellulaceae bacterium
AATGACCGAGTTATACGGCTTACTGAGTTATACGGCGCGAGTCCCCTACCACCGCCTGTTGAAATCTCCAGTGAACACCTTGCTCAGCCCAACCGCTACGCGAGCCCTTTCCTGCACCCGCCGACCGGACCGGGACGCACCATCGCTTGTGAGGCTGGGGATCGACGAGTATACTGAGTTGCTTTCTGAAGGGTTAGAATCCACGCTGCCGGGCGGACAAACGAGGAAACCAACGACGGGGAAATCCACCGACGGATCTCTCCAAAGTGCCCACCGCACGCGGCAAACGAGTTTCGTCCCTGCAGAACGACGACCGCCCGCCGAGGGCTGCTCGGGCCCTTGGGTAACACGCGTATGAGATGCCCATTCCTGACCGGAGGCCCCTCCGATCGGGTAAGGAACGGCTGAAACAAGAGTTGAGTTCTTCCGCGTGGTCGGTCGGCCTCGACACGAGGAATTTAGGAACGGCACCGTGCGATTTTCGTTGATTGATCGAATCGAATCCCTGACACCCGGAGATGGCATTCAGGCAACGAAATCACTGAGCCTGGCCGAAGAGTACTTGAAGGACCATTTCCCCCGCTTTCCGGTGATGCCGGGCGTGCTGATGGTCGAGTCGATATTCCAGGCAAGCAGCTGGTTGATTTCGGCCAGCGAAGACTTTGCTCACGCCATGGTCGTTTTGCGACAGGTCCGGAATGCCAAGTACGCCGGGTTTGTTGAGCCGGGCCAGGTATTAACGGTCACGGCAGAGATACTCAAGCAAGATCATGAGACGACCACCATACGGGGTACCGGCAGTGTCCGCGATAAGATCGTGGTGAACGCTCGGCTGGTGGTTGCCCGATACAACCTGGCCGACCAGTCTCCGGACCGAGCGGCAACCGACGACTACTTACGGCGCAAGCGGCGGCAACAGTTTTCCGTCCTATACCCACGGCAACTTGTTTCGCCCGAGGGGTCGTAGCTCAAGAGGAGAACGCCTCGACTGTGCCGATGACAAGCGGCGCCAAAACCGAGGAGTAATGGAACTCGGCGGACGGCGTTTGGAGTCGCGGGCCGGAGTCCTTCACCGGTCACCGGTCGACACCGCTTGAAGTTTGCCACACGCGTGGTTACCACGGGGAACGTGGTTCACACGGGGCGCAGAAAACCAACCAAGAGCAAGCACAGACTGCTCGGATAACACGAACAAGAACGGCAAGTTGACGGCCGCAAACGGCCGGGAATACAAGAGTTTTTAATCAGTGACCGGTAGTCCATTGGGCAACGTACGGTCCGGCAAGCGAGAGCACAGTCAACGACGATCGGTTGACGAAACCCACACGGGAGACGAATTACATGGCACCCACCCCAGAAGAAGTCTTTGACAAGGTACAGTTGGCACTCGTCGATGCGTTGGGCGTCGATGATGACGAAGTAACGCCGGAAGCCACACTGGTGGGCGATTTGGGCGCCGAGTCGATCGATTTCCTGGACATCGTCTTTCGTTTGGAGAAAGCGTTCGACGTGGAAATCCCCCGAGCCGAACTTTTTCCCGAGGATATTCTCAATAACGCCGAGTATGTCGAGGACGGTCGTGTTTCGACTGCCGGACTCGAACAGCTCAAACAACGCATGCCGTTCGCCGATCTGAGCAAGTTTGAAGAGAACCCGGCGGTTCAGGAGTTTGCAAACTCGCTGACCGTTAGCGATTTATGCCGTTACATTGAATCCAAGGTCGCCTGACGGAGCAGATCGAGTGCGCTGGTTCTGGATAGATCGCTTCGAAGAGTTTGTCAGCGGGCAACATGCGTCGGCCGTTAAGGCCGTCGCCTTGGTCGAAGAGGAACTGGACGACTACATGCCCGGCTATCCAGTGTTGCCTGCCTCGCTGATCATCGAAGGGCTCGCTCAGACGAGTGGCCTTTTGGTCGGCGAGATCTCGGGCTTCCGCGAACGGGTGGTTCTGGCCAAGGTGTCAAAAGCCAAGTTCTATTTCGAAGCCCGGCCAGGCGATACGCTTCACTACAAAACCGTCATTGAAGATATTGGGCACGATGGGGCAATCGCGTCCGGCACCAGCCATCTGGACGGTAAACTGCAGGCAAAGCTGGAACTGGTTTTCGCCTACCTGGACGGACGATTTGACGGCGTCGACCTTTTCTATCCGTCCCAGTTCCTGACCATGTTGCGATTGTTGCGGATCTATGATGTGGGCCGGACACCCGAAGGAGATCCTCTGGTCGTCCCACCGCATCTACTCGAAGCCGAACTGCTCGCCAACGGATACCAAAGTCCGAGCGGTTAGATGAACGCTTTGAACCTGGAAGCGCTCCGTTTGAAAAGGTCGCAGGGGAACCGAACAGCATGAGACGACGTGTCGTGGTTACGGGTGTCGGCAGCATCAACCCAATGGGCCATGATGTCGAAGCCGTCTGGAGCGGATTGCTCGAAGGCCGGTCCGGCGTCGGCATGACGACGATTTTCGATGCCGGCAGCTTTCCAACAAAGATCGCTGCCGAAGTTCGCGATTGGGACATATCGCGTATCGGCGAAGATCCAGAACGGTGGAAGTTCCGCGGACGACATTCGTGCTTCGCAGCCGGGGCCGCTCGACAAGCCATCGATTCGTCAGGGGTCCTGGATCGTGAACTCGACCACCACCGATTCGGCGTTTACCTGGGAAGCGGTGAAGGCAGCCAGGACTTCACAACGTTTACCAACATGATGACCAGCGGATTGTCCGAGGGCGAATTCAGCCTGGAACGGTTCATTGCCGCCGGACTTGATCAATTGAACCCGGCTGCGGAACTCGAGCAGGAACCCAATATGCCGGCCGGTCATCTGGCCGCCCTGTTCGACGCGCGGGGACCGAACTTCAATTGCCTGACAGCCTGTGCCGCCAGCAGCCAGGCCGTCGGAGAGGCGACCGAGATTATCCGCCGTGGCGAGGCGGATGTCATGCTCTCGGGTGGAACGCATAGCATGATCCACCCGCTCGGTGTCACCGGATTCAGCTTGCTGACCGCGCTTTCCAAACGGAATGATGACCCGGAACGCGCGTCACGCCCCTTCGATCGGCTCCGTGATGGGTTCGTGATCGGTGAAGGATCCGCCATGGTCGTTCTTGAGGAATTAGAGCGGGCCAAGAAACGGGGCGCTCCGATCTATGGCGAAATCGTGGGATATGGAGCGACCGCCGATGCCTATCGCATTACCGATATCCACCCCGAAGGACGCGGTGCCATCGCCTGCATGAACCGAGCACTTGCCGATGCTCAACTCAACCCGGATCAAATCGACTATGTCAATGCCCACGGCACCAGTACGTCGGTCAATGACCGAGTTGAAACGGTCGCCTGCAAGGGAGTCTTCGGTCAAGAATCGTGCAAGGTTCCGATCTCGAGCACCAAGAGCATGATGGGACACCTGATCGCCGCGGCCGGTGTGACCGAGCTGATTGTCTGCCTGCTCGCTATTCGTGATGGTGTGTTGCCACCCACCATTAATCTCGAAAATCCAGATCCCGATTGTGACCTGGACTATGTCCCCAATCAGGCCCGTGAATCCGCCTGTACCTACGCGCTGAATAACAGCTTCGGTTTCGGCGGCCAGAATATCACCGTGATCGTCGGCCGCTTCCAAGACTAGGAACGATTGCGGCCCAAGTCGAGACCGCCCAAGTCATGGGCCCAAGTCGTGGGCCACGTCACTCGACAACATCAATACCCGATGCTTGGCGGATTGGCCATCAGGAAGTCGCGTGGCGCACGGTTGGTGTAGTAGGGATAGGCCACCGACGCGGACGAGGGGCCGGCCGAGCCCATTTGCTGGGCCGAACCGCGGGGCATCCGGGGCACGTGGTCCGCCTGGCGCTGGGCATGCCGTGCGTTCGGGCCGCACGACTGGCAGCTGCTCGGCGTGACGTTGCGTACGTGCGAGCAACCGAGGCTCGAGATGCTGATCAGGGCCAACAAGGTGAATGCGCGTTTCATCGGATCGTTTCCTTTGCGTTCAGTGTCTGGGTCGGGCAATGTCTGGATCGGGCAGTGTCTGGATCGGGCAGTTGCGTTGGACGCCTCGCCCGTGTCGGGAATTGCGAGCTCATTGTGCGGGGCCAGACACCTGCTGGCCGCCAGGACCTTCGTTTTCGGAACGTCGCGACGTGCCGCACCAGCAACTTCGGCGACGACCGGCCCGGTTCCGTGCAATCCGGCGTCGACGCGTGCGACCCGCCATGGCTGTTACAGACTTCATCGGCGGCACAACCAAGAATATTGAACGAATCGGCATCACCGGCTCCGCGCACCGGCGGCCGTGGGCGTGAGGGCGCCGTAATCGTTAAAGTCCCGCCACGCCGGGTCCTTTTTGTACGTTGGGCCGTACGCTGACGGCGACCGCTCACGGCGTCAGGATCGGGGCGGGTTGCGGCTTTTCCGTTCGGTGGTACACGCCCATCAAGCCTCGGCGACAATCGAAGGCGGGCCGATCGCGTTGGTCGATCCAGGCCGCTCACCATCGGTTCCCCTCGCGAATTCGCACCCCTTCTTTGTGGAGCGTTCCAGCCACCCGCTGCGGAGATTTCCCATCCATTCGGTATAATCAGAGAATCCGTTCCGTTTCCAACTGCCCCCAGTTGCGTCCAACTCCGACCCATTTCATCCGCAAGAGCCATCATGCGTTTCCGCCGGACCCCCCGTTCCTCGAATGCCCCGGAACGGAGCAGACCGTCCGACCCTCAAGTTGGCAGCCTGCCCGACTCGTCGACCACGTCCGATCGGCGGGGAAGCGAGGCAACGGAGCGCCGCCGCCCGGTCCACGTGTCGCTCGGCGGCCTGATGCTGGTCGTAACCGTGCTCAGCGCAGTCGGTGCGGCCGCTTCCTATTTCGTTCGCTCGATCGACGGGCCGGCCTCCTCTCGCCTGGTGTTCATCGTCTTCTGCCTTCTTGGCCCGGTGATTCTCTTGTTGATCGTCAGCCTCCTGTACCGTTTGTTGATTGCAGACCGGCGTAGATAACGGGGCGTAGATAACGCTTCGTCAATAACGCTTCGTACACAACGGGGCGTCAAGGGGCACGGCGTAACGAAAAGCGACTTCGTGCAGGGGCCATTCATTCGTTACAGGCGTCAGAGTCGATTTGGGCCATATTTCCGGATGGCGGCAGATGGCGAAATCGGGAGAAATGCCAGGTCTGGTCAAGTGACACAAGTTAGAGAGACGATAGGACTCCATGACATCAGCAACGTGTGATTGCTGGAATCTTTGCCGTTGACCGCTCGAGGCCGCCGACCGAACACGAACCGCGGTGCCGGCGGACGGGCGAAGAAGCGTTAACGTGGAGTTTCCATACGTTTTTGGATCTAGGAGCCCTCCCAATGAGAAGTCGTACGATGATCCCCGCTTTTTTGGCGGTCGGCCTGTTCTGTTTGGTCAGCGCAAGTAGCGCCAACGCAGGACTATTCGGCCGGATGGCCATGGGGTCCGGATGTGGCTGTTGCGATGCAGCCGAGCCGACCTGTGGCGCCGAACCGGCTTGCGGTTGCGAAGCCGATCCTTGTTGCGACCCATGTGGTCGTGTTGGTCTGTTAGCTCGTCTGCGAGCCCGCTGCAAGGCCAAGAGCTGCTGCGAGCCGGCATGCGGTTGCGAGCCCACCTGTGGTGTCGAGCCCACCTGTGGCGCCGAACCCGCCTGTGGTTGCGAAGCAGATCCCTGCTGCGATCCCTGCGGCAAGCGAGTTGGCCTGTTGGCCCGCCTGCGAGCCCGCTGCAAGGCCAAGAGCTGCTGCGAACCGGCCTGCGGTTGCGAGCCGACCTGTGGCGTCGAGCCCTCCTGCGGATGCAACTGATACCCCTCAAGAAGATGATCGCCGCACGGTGCTGAGTCGAGGGCGGTCAAAAACTTCATGAGCAAGACCCCTGTCCTCCGGGACAGGGGTCTTCTTGTTTTGACGCCCCTCTTTCGGAAGTTCACCGTCGTTCTCCGTCCGGGACCGTTTGGCCCATTCCACGGTTTTACTTGACAACCGATGGGCGATTGTGCGATGTTAAGGGCAGTTCAGGGGCGCTGAACCGAGGAGTCCTGCCGCACAGAATGCCGATACGTGCCCAGACATTTTTGGGCCGAGACGAGCCTGTTTTCCTACCGGTCCGTTTTCCCAAGTGGCAACGGAACCTGACTTTTCTGCGGTCGATTTGGGCCCAAGAACGCTGCGATTGCCGCATTCTTCCGAAATCCTCGACTCGGCCGGTGCCGGAACTCGGCCACGCGAGTGGCCACATCGTTGCGCGAGGTGCCGTCGAGAAAAGGTCTCGGCAGGGATTGTCGCGTGTCGATCATTCCGAACCAAGACAGATTCGGGAGAACACGTTCTGTCGGCAGTGCCATCAGGCCAAGAAAGAGCAAGGTGAAGGAATGTCGATATTGGGAACCTGCATGACAGGAGCTGCCGGGACCGAAACGAGCGAGTCGGTGTTTTCCTGGCGTGGATGCGTCGGTCGCGCACTGGCAGCGGTGTTCCTGTTGGGAGTTGTTTTTGGGGTGACGGCGAAGGCGGAGGACCGGACCGGGACGATCGAGGGGTTCCTGGGCGCGGGCGAGTTTGCGCCGGCAGTCGCGGCCGCTCAGCGAATCAGTGACCCGGCCCTACGTGACGGTTGGCTTGGTCGAATCGCTCGACGCCAGGCCCGTTTCGGCGCCCGACAGGCGTCGCTCAGTACACTCGCGTCGATCCAGAGTGATCTTGCCAGGCGAGACGCGGTTGAGTCGATGGCCGATCGACCGGTCGGCGCCGCGGGTGGTGCCGCGATCGCGGACTTCGACACCCTGATCGAGTTGATTACATCGACGATTGCTCCTGACACCTGGGATGAGGTCGGTGGCGCGGGGGCGATCGAGGCGTATCCCAACGGCGTATTCGTCGATTCGCGCGGCGTGTTGAAGAAACTGGGTTCGAGTGACGATCTCTCCTGGCTGGACGACGCGCGCCGAGCCGCTCGCCATCGATCGGGCAACACGGAATGGCACGCACCATCCGGGATGCGCAAGGTTTCACTCACACGCCTCGAGAAACAGATGCAGTTGCTCCGGGCGATCGGCCAGACCCCGGACGACGCCATGCGACATCTGGCCGGCATTTACTCCGTCAGCCATTTGTTCGTTTACCCGGATACGGGCGATGTCGTGATCGCCGGTCCGGCCAGTGACTGGCGGGGCGACGCGGACGGGCGCGGAGGGAGTGGCGTCACGGGGCAACGCGGTTTTCAACTGGAGCACTTTCTCGTGGGTTTGGGCAATGCACGTGGCAAAGAACGCGCACTGGCTTTGG
>CAYNDU010000294.1:0-7297 GCA_964395615.1 uncultured Pirellulaceae bacterium
CGTGCAGCTCTCTGTGTCCGACCGACCCGCCCGGCGCGGCAGTTCCCCAGATCAGCGCGACCCGCTGGTGTCCGTCAATGCGCCCTCGGATCGGTACCGGCGGCTGCCCGCCACGAATTACCGGACTTGTAAGGGCGTCCGTCCAGTTGCCGTCGGTCCCTTGCAGGAAGACGCGGCAGACGGCACTGCCTCGCCGTTCGGCCATCGCGTCGATGGCCAATTCGGCGTGAAACTCGGCTTCCGTACCGTCCAGCTCATAGACCAGTCGAGCACTGCTGTGCATGCCAATCCCTTTGATGAAGACCGAGTCGCCGGAGCGCAGCCAACCACCCAGCACGGATCGATCCGCTCGCCAGGGCCACGTTTGGGTCAGGAATGGGATCGATTGGTAGCCGATCGGTTTCCGATCCGACAGGTACTTCACGTGCTCGTGAAGGGGCTGCAACATCGTTACATCGGTCCACGGGTTACCTGCCGAGGTAGGGGCCGGGTCAGTCTTCACAGTGACGCCACATAGTAACTCTATTTGCAGAGCCTGCTCTGATTCCGTGATGCGAGTAGCTGCAAGGCGACTACCGTCGCGAAGACCGACCATCATCTGACGAGCCTTTGCGGTCTTGGGATCCCATGATCCGCCGAAAAGCACTCCGCGGATTTGGGATAACGGCAAACGAGATGCCGGTCCGGAGTCGTTCGTTTTCCACTCGATCGACGTCACTCGAAAGGCGCCGGCGTCCGGTCGAGCGGCATGAGCCAGTCGCCCACGCAGCTCGTCGCCGTTCACCAATAGCAGCCGATGATCAGCCCGCTCTTCGCGGCATGCCCGATCGATCAGCGTGTCGCGCCATTGAGTGACGGAAGGTAGTTGCCAGATCACGGCACGAACATGTCGTCGGGGGATTCGCAGATCGGGCCACAGGGGTCCGGCCACGACGAGTTCCGCGGCATCGAGACTCAACATGTCGCCTTGCACGACACTTCCGTCGTCCAACACGACCAGAGGCTCATTCTTGTTGGTGTGCCATCTGCCCCATTTGACAAGTTGCCCGGAAGCGACGCGTTGTTCCTTACCCAACCGGTCGAAGACGTACTCGCCGCCCGCTGATATTCGCACAAATCGAGCCGGTAACCGTTCGCCGTTGACCAGCAGGGCGACGGACGTATCTTCGGCCGCACAACTCGAAGTACACAGCAACCACCCAATCATCAACCCACAGGCAAAGGACGCCCATCGAACGGTGGCCCGAAGGTGAAGAGGCAGACGAAAAGAGACATTCATTGGTTCGAACGTCAGTGGCACCCGATGGCTCCAGCCGGACTAGCGTTGAAAAATGGGCAGGTAGTTGTTCGGCATCTGCAAGATCAGACAGGCCATGGCCGTGCCATATTCCGAGCAGATCTGGTCGAACCAGGATCCGTCCGCTTTCCGGCGTTTCAGCAAGGCCTCCCGGATCGCCGGGTACCATCGTTGCCAGTTCTCACCACCGGCATGCCACATTGCTTGTACGGCATAATACTGTCCGTAGAAGAAGTGACTGTCTCCGCCACGTCCTCCAGCCCGCGGTGCGTGGTCGCGCAAATAGTCCAAACCGTTGCGAATCTCATCGCAGTCGTAGATGCCCGCGCTGTAGAGCGCGACGACACCGGCTGCTGTGCGGGGAAACTGGCTGTCTCCTCTCGCCAGCATGTAGTTGAACCCGCCGTCGGCGTTCTGGCATTGCTTGACGTATTCCGTGCATCGGTCGATCGTCTCGTTCGAGACGAACAACCCGGCATTCCGCGCGGCGCGCAACGCCATGACCTGGCAGATGGTCACCGAAATGTCCGCCTCGCTGCGTTCCGGCTGATATCGCCAACCACCCTCGTCATTCTGCGAATTAATGATCAGGCGAACGGCAGCCGCCAGTTTTTCGCGGACTTGCGAGTCGGGCGACATACCGTACGCTTCGGCCAGGAACAGGGTGGCGAACCCGTGTCCGTACATGGGGCCGTGGCTCGTGCTCCCCGGTGCAAAGATGAACCCGCTATCGTGTCCATTGTTGAGAATATACTGGACGCACAGATTAATCTGACGTCCGTATGGCCCTCGGCCGGGCGTGCTGCCGTGCGCCATGAACGCCAACCCGGCCAGACTGACGACCGCCACGTTACGCGGATATCCGTCTCCGCCGAAACACCCTTCTTCGATTTGCCGCGAAGCCAGAAAATCGAGTCCGCCGCGAATGGCCTGAGCCGTTTGTGTATTAATCAGTCCCGATCCAACCGGCAAGTCACGCCCGTTCTGGCCATATGCCCGTAACGCCCACGGATTTACCGCCGCGCAGGCAGCCGCCGTGTTGGCCAGAAACCGTCGACGATCCATACGCTTCATGCCCTCACCCTCACTCTGACACGCGCTGCCCGACCCCTCGTGACGACCCTTGGCTCTCCGCCCAACGCGGTTCGCCCGACGCACTGCGAAGAGCCTGCCAACTCACCGCCGGGGCAGGCCTTTCACCGGTTTTGACCGGCCAGGGGAAACCCCGCAGCCCTCCCGATGCCCAACGCTTGGGCTAACGGTCCCGTTCGGCCAATCGCCGGTAATAGTCCTCGATCAACTGACGAAACTGAGGCAGAAACTCGATCGTTGCGGCGTCCTGCATCTGGCGCCGCATGCGTTCGGGCAACTGGCCCCAGGCCTGACCCGCTCCCTGTTGCATCATTTTGAGAGGTTCGATCGAATCCGCCTGACTTTGGGCGGCTGATCCGTCGCGTGCCGCCTTCTGGCCGCCTTCGCGAGGCGACTTGCCCGCTCCGTTTTTGGCTGAGCTCTTCGTGGTGTCCGACGCGGACGCTCCCGCTTTTTCCTGACCCAAACGTTGGATCAGTTCGTCGAGTCGTTCGACCACCCGTCCTTGTTCCTGTTGCGTCCTGGCGGAAACCTGTCCATGAAGCAGCCTCTGACCGATTTCCCGCATGACTGTGCTGATTTCGCGCAACTCATCGGCCTTGCTCACGCCGTTGATCCCACGGACGTCCGGGGTATCCGGCGGTCCGTCGGCGGCCGTCGGGCCGGCAACGCAAACGCCCAGGACGATAACTGTCGGCAGAATTCGTCGCCACCTGTCGAGCGGACGGCCGAAGCAAGCAGACCGATGGCTGCTCCCAGCGTCGCACCGAGTTCGTCGTTCAGTCTCCATCCGCTTGCAATTCTCCGCCGTTTGACGGCCGCGTCAATTGAACGTGACCCCTCACGGGCGAAAACGGGGCCCACAGGTTGCTGAGCGAATTGTACCACAATGGCCGAGGGACGACCAATCACCGCTCAACGATCGGGACGCCGCGGCGTCTTCGTCGCAAGCCTAGAGTTTACCGTTACCGAGTGCCCGTTCGAGGCTTTCCAACGCATCTTCTGTCGGCTGCGCCGAGTCTTCGACCGGTCGTTTGTCAGGCGCCTCGCCCAATAACTTCAGCAGCACACCGGCCAATGTCGACTGCCGACGCGAGATATCCTCGCGTCGACGTTCCTGCTCTATGCTCCAACTGACCGTCGATCCGACCTGGCGATCGAGCAGTCGCGTTTGGGCGTTGATCTCGGATTGCATGGCTCTGAGTATCTTGAGTTGTGCGAGGAGATAACGGTTCTTCGGCGATCCATTGTCTTCTTGGGTGTCGTCCGGCGGCGACCCGTTTTCACCGGCCGTTGGTTCGTTCGGCCGGCCGGCAAGAGCCGACAGAATGGCCTGTAGTTGTTCGAGAGCCGCTTGTTCAAGCTGTTCCGTTTCCTGGTCGATTTGCTCACGCTGCAGCCGAGCGGCCGCTTCGGACAGCCGGCCTCCAATTTCCTCCAGGGCCATTCTGAGCGCTGGAACGTCTCCGTTATCTTGGCGCTGAGCGGCCACGTTCTGAGCCAACATCGACTCCCTGTCGGCCAACGATCTCAGTTGCGAGCGATGGTCGGCGTCCAGTTCCCCGCCGGTCGCTCGTCGCCATTGCCCCACGGCACGAGACTCGGCCAGCACCCGCTTCTGCTCGTCGGCAACTTCCCGAAGAACTCGTTGCATCTGCTCCATTCGTTCCCTTTGCAGGTTTCCGGCAGCTCGCCGTGCAGCCCGCTCGACACTCTGCTCGGCACGATCGAGCGACTCCTTAGCCTCGTTCGCCTGGCTCGCCAATTCGGGACGGCGTCGTTGCCGAGCCTCTTCGGCAGCCTGCTCGAGACTCGCCGCGGCCGCTTGCAGGTGGCCGCCAGCTGGGGAATTGGGCATTTGCTCTACGGTACGGAGGAGTTGTTTCACACGATTTGCCAGATCAGTCTCTTCCCGAGCATACTGGCGAAACTGTTCGTCGGTGAGGGTCGGTTGGCCGTCGACCGATGCACGCACGGCCTCCTGTCGGTCTCTCAGGTCGCCGATTTGCCGAGAGAGTCCTGCGAGTTGTTCGGCGAGGCGATCGAGTTGGAATTCTCGACGATTGGCCAGGACATCCTGAAGGTGTTCAAGTTGCCGAGCCACATCGGCCTGCAAATCGGTAGCCCTGCCGAGTTGGTTATTCCGGAGGTTTTGCACGGCATCTCGCAAAGTGCCGGCCGTTCCCGCCTGACGAATGGCATCCAGTGCATTGTCCAGCAGACGTGTCATGGCCGGGTCGCGTCGGGTCGTCTGCTGACGCGACGTGTCGATGCGATGCCGGACCGAATCAAATTGGCGCACCAAATCGGTCTGTCGCTCCACCAGTCGCTTTAAACTGGCCCGTTCGTCACTCGAGAGACCCTGCAGGTTCTTTCCAATCGTCGCACTCTGCAGTCGATCCGTTCGCTGCTGAAGCTCAAGCTGCCGTCTTCGCAATTGACTGACTTCCCGGGCCAGGCGGCGGCTATCGTCCCAGCGAGCCAGCTCCTCAACCATTTGCTCGAGCGATTCCAGGGCCTGCTGCTGGAGGGGAGTAACCGATTCGAGCCCCTGTCTCAGCAAGCGGAGATGGGATAGCGAGAGTTCGCCGGCCGTGGAAGGGCCCATGTCGTTCACGGCCTGGCGTGCGAGCTTCAAACTGTCGTTCAACTGTCGTTCGATTTCCGGAACGACCCGTTTGTTGAGCTCGGTCAGGGCTTCTCTGATCCGCTGCAGCCGATCGACGAGCTGCCGTTGTTCGATTCGGTTATTGTCCATATCAATCAGGATATTGCCGACCTGTCGCTCAATCCCCGTGCGCGGATCCCCGAGGCGGTTCTGGATATCGCGTTGGTTCAATTCATCCGTTTGTAGCTGATCAACTTCTCGGCGCCGAAACCTGCCGGTCGATTCCAACTGGATCACCAGCTCCCTGGTCTGAGACAATGCTCCACGTTGTAACCGGGTGACTTCGGCTATCTGCTCTAGTATCGTGCTCTGTTTCTGGCCGACCTGGTCAACCAGTTCGTCTGCAGAGATGATCGATAGCCGGCGGATGGCACTGCGTCCGGTCTGGCCAAGAAAGTCGCTCGCCTCCAGGTACAGGTCGATACTTGAACCTTCCACGAGATCGGGGAGCTGTGCGAGCTGCCAGTTCCAACGAATCACGCGTTGCACACCGCCGATCGGATCCTTGGTGCTACCGGGGTCGAAGGGCGATTCCGAATCGGACCAGAGGTTCAGCGATTCGGGAGGCCGGTCGCCATTTCCCGATTGCTTCCAGTAGAGAACAACGTCACGTAAGGCAAGATCATCCTTTGCCAGGCACTCCAGCTGTACGGTCGCGGTGGCCGTTACCGACCGGTCAACGGCCGGGTGTTGAATGGCGACCGAAGGGCTTTCATCCGGAATGACACGCACGTGCCATTGATGGTCCGCGCCACTCTCCATTCCAAGCTTGTCCACGAGCCGGACCTGATAGGTGCCGGAACGTTGAATCGCCCAGGTCGACGGGCCGGTGGCAGGAAGGTGAAAGCCCCGACGGTCGCGGTCGAGTGCCAACGTTATCTCGGCCGGCGGATCGATCGTATCGGTGATCAGCGTTGCCTGATCAATGGGGCGATCGCATCGCAAGTGCATTTCCACGATGGTCCCTGCAATCGCTTGAAAGCTGGGAGTTGCTTCGACCGGTGCCAGGCGCGTATACTCCGGCCGGTGAAGCCTCAGTGTCCGCTCGATCACACGGGGCGCTTCGATCACCTCGACGATCCGCCAAGGCATGTTCTGGTCGTCCCCTCCCCGTGCTCGAAATCGAAAACTGTTGCGCACATTTTCGTGACGATAGATCCATCGTGTGCCCATGGGTTGGGCCTGAAACGTGTCCGATCCTTCGTCGCCGGCGGCAATATCCTGGATGTCAATTTCAACGCGTGCAAGCCGCCCGTCCGTTCGATCGATGATCTTCAGCTCGAAACCCATGCCGGCCACCAGTCGCTTCGGCGCCTCAACGATCTGCAGGTTATTCCGGCGCGGCCACGGCGCTGCGGACCAGGGTCTAACCAGCCGCCGTGCGGCCAGTCCAACCGATGCGCTGTCGCACCACGTCAGAATCAGAATGACCGCCGCCACCGAACCGGCGCATGTCAGGGCTCGCCAAGCTCGACCGGAATTAAGGCAGTGGCTGGCGCGTAGTTCTCGCGCTTCACGCTCTGCCTGATCAATGACCAACCGCCTCAGGTCGAGAGAGCCTGCCAGATCATCGTGTTCATCTTGCAGTGCAAAACTCACGGCGCTCGACAGCCGATCCTGAAGATGGGGGTGAAGTAACTCGATGTGTTGAGCCGCCTCGACCTCGGAACAGCGGAACCGCCAAGCGCGCATGACAAAACGTACAAACGTCGCCGCAGCGACGGCCCACAGGCCAAGTGAAAATAGCCAGAGGATCCCGGGGTCCTGCAGTCGCAGGCAGTAGTCGAGCGAGCCGGCAAGTACGGCCGTCAGGCCGACGATGCAAACGAACCAGCCGATCGCCTCCCATCGGACCAGTCGTCGCGCCGCCCGCCCGATTTGACGCGTCAATTGGATGATCGGTGAATTCATCAGGGCCCGCTCAAATGCCAACTCGTACGAAGATCTGGGACGAATCTCCTTGTCGCTCGCCGAACACGGTGGCCTCCCACCGTCCGGAGGCTAGCGGAAACCGCTCGAAAAAGCAAACCGGAAGACCTCGCGTTACGTCTCTCCTCGTGGCGTCGGGAGAGGTGATCATTTTTTCGTTCCCGATCACCACGAATAGGCAAAAGGTACGAACGTAAGGACCGGGCGTTCCCGGCTTCACAAGGTGCCCGAACGAGCTTCCGTAGCGGTTGGGCTGAGCAAGGTGTTCACTGGAGATTCCAACAGTCGGTGGTATGGGACTCGCGCCGTAT
>CAYNDU010000295.1:0-3209 GCA_964395615.1 uncultured Pirellulaceae bacterium
CCGGAACGGCCCGTAGGGTGCTTCGCACAATTCACTCCTGACCCCTTTACCTCCGTGCAGCGTCACCGAGGCAGGCGGTCACTGAGGCAGGCGGGTTCGAGCGGGTGGATGGATGTGAGGGGGTTCCATGGACGACAGGCTGTCGCGACCGACCGAGGTCGCTCGCACCTTTGTTGTGATACCGGCTCGACTGGAATCGACGCGTCTCCCGCGCAAGTTGCTGTTGTCGGAAACGGGCCGCCCGCTGATCCAGCACACGTATGAGTCGGCCTGTTCGGCTGCTCGACCCCTGGGCGTCTGCGTGGCGGCCGATCACGTCGAGATCGCCGAGTGTGTCGGGCGATTTGGCGGGAAGACGATCATGACAGATCCGGCGGCCGCCAGCGGGACGGACCGAGTGGCCGAGGTGGCTCGGCAGATGCCCCACATCGACATCTTCGTCAACGTTCAGGGGGACGAGCCGGAGATAGCAGGTCATTCGATTGACAAGGTCATTGAACGGCTTGAATCGAGCCCGGACGCTGCCGTGGCGACGTTGGCGACGCCGATCCGCAGTCGTGCTCAGCTGGAGGACCCGGCCTGTGTCAAAGTGGTTTGCGGCGCCGAAGGCCGAGCGCTCTACTTCAGTCGCAGTCCGATCCCACACGCGCGGGAGTGGACCGACTCTCTGTTGGCCCACACGCCTCCGCGGTTCTTACAGCACGTCGGCTTGTACGCCTATCGTCGGGATTTCCTGCTGCGATTCTCGCAGTTGGCACCGTCGCCCCTTGAAGAACTGGAGAAACTTGAACAGCTGCGAGTTCTGGGTGCCGGGTTCAACATTGACGTAGCCGTGGTCGACGAGCCGACCTGCGGCATCGATACGTGGGAAGATTATCGGGCGTTTGTCAGGCGGGCGTCCAGTTGCTAAGATGCACTCCCAGGGTTCACGTCCCTGGGCTCGCCTCGGGCCCGATCCGGGTCACTGCCCTTCGAACTCAAGTCCTTTCTGTGCATAGGTTTGCGCGGTATTGGAAATGAGCTCGAGTCGATTTTTTCCGGTCCCACTCAGCAGCCAGGTTGCGGCCGTCGGTGGTCGCAAAATGGGGTTCAATGCCAGGAAGGTAGCAATTCAGGATGACCAAGTACATTTTTGTGACTGGCGGCGTGGTCAGCTCGCTCGGCAAAGGCCTGACGAGCGCATCGATAGGCATGTTGCTCGAGCATCGTGGGCTGCGGGTCCGCATGCAGAAGCTTGATCCCTACATCAATGTCGATCCGGGAACGATGAGCCCCTATCAGCACGGCGAGGTTTACGTGCTGGACGACGGGAGTGAGACGGACCTGGATCTTGGGCACTACGAGCGTTTTACCGACAGTCAACTCACACGAGACGCGAATTATACGACCGGACAGATTTATCTGTCGGTGATCGAGAAGGAGCGGCGGGGCGAGTTTCTGGGCAAGACGGTCCAAGTGATCCCGCACATCACCAATGAAATCAAGCAGGTGATCCGGAAACTCTCGGGAGACGATGTTGATGTCGTCATTACGGAAATCGGCGGGACGGTCGGCGACATTGAGAGCCAGCCCTTTCTAGAGGCGATTCGGCAGTTTTCACTGGATGTCGGAAAACGTAACTGTCTCTATATCCACTTGACGCTGGTCCCTTATCTGAAGGCCGCCGGAGAACTGAAAACCAAGCCAACTCAACATTCGGTCGGACGGCTTCGCGAAATCGGAATTCAACCGGATGTACTGGTCTGTCGCACGGAGCGATCGATCAGCCGTGAGGATCGTGAAAAAATCGGCCTGTTCTGTAATGTCCCGCTCGACGCCGTCATTGAAGAAAAGGACAAGGACTTCTCGATCTACGAAGTGCCGATGAGTCTTGTCGAGAATGAACTCGACCAGTTGATCGTCGAGCAATTGCAGTTGCCGGCCAAAGCGCTGGAATTGGATGACTGGCGTGACTTGCTCCATCGATTGCGCAATCCCGATTGTGAGATTAGTATCGCCGTGGTCGGTAAGTACGCCCAGCACAAAGATGCTTACAAGTCGATATACGAGGCGTTAGACCACGCCGGTATTCACCATCGATCGCAGATTCGCATCGCGCGGATCCAAAGTGAAGCCATCGAACGTGAGGGCCCGGAACGACTCCTGGCCGGGTACGATGGGATCCTCGTCCCGGGCGGGTTTGGTGAACGAGGGATTGAGGGGAAGATTCAGTCGATTCGGTTCGCTCGAGAACGGGGTGTTCCCTTCCTGGGGATTTGTCTGGGGATGCAGTGTGCAGCGATCGAAATCGGTCGACATCTGGTCGGTCTGAGCGATGCCAACTCGACGGAGTTCGACAAAGATACCGGCCATCCGGTGATTTGCCTGCTCGACGAGCAACGCAAGGTCACCGACAAAGGAGGAACGATGCGGTTGGGTGCCCAACCCGCTCGACTCGTTGCCGATAGTCGTGCGGCGGTCGGGTACGATTCGCCGTCCATCTCCGAACGACATCGTCATCGGTACGAATTCAACAACCAATACCGCCAGCAATTCGAAGCTCATGGCGTGTTGTTCTCGGGTACGAGCCCGGATGGAGCTTTGGTAGAAATACTCGAAGTCTCGGACCATCCGTGGTTCGTTGCAGTGCAATTTCATCCCGAATTTAAATCGAAACCAACGGCCGCACATCCGCTGTTTGCCGGTTTTGTGGAAGCGGCCGTGCAACGTCATCTGTCTCGAACCGAACGTCAACAAGAAATGGGAACTTTGTAGTCATGAACGATGCCTCCAACGAAAAGCCGAAAATCATTGTCGACGAGGATTGGAAGAGTCAGGTGCAGGCGGAAAAAGAGTCCTCCGAGCCGGAACCTGACGCAGCCGGAGCAGCAGACGGATCGGCCGAGCAGGAGAGCCAGCTGCCGCCCGCCTCATTCGACCTGTTGCTAAGCACCTTGGCCTCGCAGGCAGCGATGGCCCTGGGGTTGGTCAGCCCACCCGATGCCAAGGAGATTCCGGTCGATCTGGGGTTGGCCAAGCATTGCATCGACATGCTGACCGTCTTGGAGGAGAAAACGAAGGGCAATCTCACCGACAGCGAAGAAAAAATGCTCAACGAGGTCCTTCACCAGCTGCGCATGGCGTTTGTTGGAATTCAAGAGCATTTGAATGAGGAGAAGCCGTCCATCGAGTTGCCGTGAGGCGGACGGACCCTTGCGAGCCTCAGACTA
>CAYNDU010000295.1:3309-7274 GCA_964395615.1 uncultured Pirellulaceae bacterium
ACCATCGGCAGTGGCGAATTCCAGCGCCCCTGCAAAAAAAACGCCCGGCAGGGCAGTTCCCTGTAACAACGCACGACTTGAGGACTTGCAACCCATCTGAGTCTCTGGGCATCGTTACGGATTGGAAAGCTGCCCGCCGGGCATTTTTGTTTCGAGAATAGCTGTTGGTTTGCTCCTTGGACTTTGGGTTCAGGATCAGGCCGAAAGTTCTTCCCACCACGTCGGGAAATCGGAAATTGCCGAACCCACATAGTCAATCCACGCGTCCGGTCGCCAGAATTCCACGCACAATGCTGCGCCCACAATCATGACGTCGCCGCCAGCGGGAACGCCGAGGAATTCTCGAAATCCCTCGGGAATCACGATTCGACCACGACCGGCTAATCGAATCTCAACATGCCGCGTCGACAACATCCGTCCCATTCGTTGCACCTCCCCCAGCCGTCCGGCCAATCGCCCGGCCTCCAGTTTGCTGCGAATCAACTGAAGGCCCTGATCATGCCGTTGTTGCCAGTGACCGGCCTCCCATAAACTCAATGCCCCGGGCGCCTCCTTTACCAACACGAAGCGGTCCCCCTCGGCTACAAGCGAATCGGCCAACTCGGCGGGAATTGACAGCCGAAACCGATCGTCGAGCGACCGGCGAAACTCGCCTTGCAGAAACGGGAAACTCACAGATCCAACCGCCCTGGTCGATCAAGTCGAACCGGCTTCAGGCCGCGAAGTTCCGCCGCGCCATCGCTCATGCCGCCATCGCTCATGATGCGATAGCTCACAACAGTGGCCGGCTGGCCGAAACGGCACCTCGGGTCAGGTTTGTTAATGGGCGTCATGCCCGCAAAAAACTCCTTTGACGCTAATGGTTGGGTCGAAAACCCACGATTCGACGAGTTTACCGGTGTGGCGCAGAATTGCAAGCCAATTGGGAGAAAAATCCCAAGGTCGTCGCCCGGTGGGGGACGCGGGTGGTAAAACGTGACCGCACGGCGCGAGCCGCGGCCCAACGCCGCGAGATGCGGTGGCACACGGAAAGAGGCCGGTGCGCTCGCTGAGAAAGGCGATTCGGGGCCGCGCGTCGGGCGGGGCCCTCAGCTGACCTCGATCAACGCCTGATAGGCATCGAACCGGATTCGAATTTCGCCGGGCTGGCCCGTCGATTCGGCCGGCGATTCGGCTTGTCGCAATGCGGCCGCCTGTTGAATGACGGAGCGCAGTTTGCCGGCCAGTTCGGGGTCGTCCTGCAATGCCTGTTCAATCAATCCGCGATCCCAATGCCCGGTCATTTCGAGTATGTGACCGAGCGGGTCGATGGCGAGCTCGGCCGGTTCGCTCAAGTCGGCCCCACGTTGCCCCAGTTCTTCACGAAGCGTCTTGTGCAAATCGGACAAACTTCGGTCCAGCTGTCGGCGGAGGGTCGTGATGCGAGTCTGCTCGGCGCCTGGAGTGGCGGAAGCCGTGTCGGCGAGCCGGTGCGGAGAGGGCTCGGCCGGTCGTGGCGGCGAATCGGGTTCGGAAGATTGAAGTAGGTCTGAAAACCGGTTTGGGACGGCGGACAGAGATCGCGAGGCGACGGGAACGATCTCGGCCGCGACGCGGATCAGCGACACCAAGGGGTTTGTGAGCATGACATACTCCTGTCAGTTATCGAGCGGTCCGACCGTGGGCCGCACATTGGTGTCAGTATCCATTCTGTCGTCATCGGTCTCGTCTGCTTCGGCTCGGCGCAAACGGTCCGCTTCGTGGTTCACTGACATACGCGTCTCCGGCAAAAATGAAACGAAGCAGTAGCGTGCGTGAATCGGGTAGACGTAGCTTCGACCCGGCCCAGCGAACATGGCTCGATTTCCGGGTGTCGGTCCGCGGGCCGCGTGGCAGGCGGAATCCCCTTCGGCCAGATAGGCTTCGACTTCGACAATGATCCCGCTGGTCAGTCCGTCGCGATTGCGGCGAGCCAGCAATTTGCCGAGCAGGTCTTCTGCGACCCGTTCGACAGGACGATCGAAAAATGCGCGGTTCAGGATCTGCATCGGTTTTTCATTGGCCGCCGGAAAGCTACCGCTGCCGAGTGTGGATTAGACGGCTGTTGGGATCACGGCCGTAGTACGGTACGTCGGGCGACTCGGCCGACGATCGGTCCAGGATCTCGACGCCCGTCGAATCCAGGCCATCCAGATCGGATTCGAAGGTCGAATCAAAGCCATCATAGGTCGAACCGCCTGACAGGCAGTCGGCACATGGGGTAGCCTGATCGCACAGACCACCGCGTCTTCCGATGATCCCGTCAAGAACTCGCGCCCAGCCCCGCGGCGCACAACAGCGCTGGCCTACCCATTGGCCGTGGTTATTACACGGGTCGCACTCGTCCGGCGGATCATACGTCCATTCGCCCCAGTACATTCCGCTGCAGCCTGCATTGCATGTTTGCGACCGCAGAAGCAGATCGGTCAACGTATGGTGCCCCAGGCACGCGGTCTCGCCGCATTCAACGCACGCATCACAACTGCCGGGTGCCACGTCGGAATACCTGCCGGATAACTCGGCATAGGCCGTGGCCGGCGTGGTTCCGCCGCACTGCTCGTCACCGTAGTACGTGTACGGAGCGGCGCATCCCATGGCCACACAGCAGGCCATCGCTGCCAGCAAACTCACCATCTCCAGTCGCTGCGTCATGACGGTCTACCTCGTTGCACGTGTTTGAGCCTTCGAGTCTCGAGAGCGGCGGCCGGGTCACGGCGTACACGCTGTCGGGACGCATCTCGCGGCGCCCCCGCCGGCCCTACGACATCGGCCGTCCAAGGGGAACCGGGGTCGCCGTTTGCCGGTGACCGACGGTCAGCGGTTGTCGCGATCCCGGGTCGGCATGTACACTCCACGCTTCATATCGACTGATTGAGACAGTAAATCGAGAAAATCGTTACAATCGGCAAAGTTTATCAGTGGCTGCGAGCTCGGCTTTTTTTCCCAGCTCTTCCAGTTTTCCGCGATTGCCCGGCCTGAGGCTACGGGCCGCGTCGAGTGTTCGCCGAGTGTCGGCCGGTCGGGCGTTGCACGTTTGACGGGGCGGCACCCGACGGTACTGCTTTGCGTGGTCCGGCGAACGGGCTGCGGCGTGTGACTCGGGGGCCGAACGGCCGTTTTGAGTGCGGTTGGTTTTTTGAGCCGAGCGATCGAACGACGGATGACCGTCGAGTGAAGGAGATACTCTGTGTCTGACGACCCAGCAGACTGTTCGTCGGGTGACTCGGCCGATGCGGCCGGATCGGCCGATCTAGCCGAAGCACTGGCGAGGTGCGAGATTCAGCTGTCCGTAGATCAAGTGACGGCCCTGGATCGGTATCGGGCAACACTTTGGCAGTGGAATGAGCGGCTGAATCTGACGCGGCACACGGACTTCGACGCGTTTGTCGCCCGGGACGTGGTCGATTCGCTTCAACTGGCGCAATTGCTTGATCCTCAGGAAGAGGTGCTGGACGTCGGCAGCGGCGGCGGCGTGCCTGGGGCCGTTCTTGCGATTCTGCGGCCCGACCTCGACGTGACGTTATCCGAGTCAGTCGGCAAGAAGGCGGCCGCTTTGCAGCAGATTCTGCAGGAGGCCGGAGTATCCGCGGCCGTTCATGCGGGCCGGGCGGAGAAGTTGCTCGACGATTTTCGCTATCACTCGGCCGTGGCGCGCGCGGTAGGCCCATTGTGGAAAATCTGTCGCTGGTTCGAACCGTATTGGATTTCTCTTGACCGGTTGCTCTTGATCAAAGGGCCGGGTTGGGTTGCCGAGCGGCACGAGGCGCGTGAGCGAGGTTCGCTCAAGGGCCTGGAGTTGCGAAGGGTGGCCGAGTACCGAACACCCGGAACGGGTGCACGCTGCGTGGTGCTCCAATTGCGGCGGCCCGGATCGCCGGACGCTTGACCGACCCGGGTGCAGGAACGGACTTTTTTTAGGTGGACGTATTCAGCGCGATCTTGACGTT
>CAYNDU010000296.1:0-3525 GCA_964395615.1 uncultured Pirellulaceae bacterium
GGAATGAAGACCTCCTGAGCAACAACCTGGACATCCTGTATGCGGCGGGCGTTGACGCGTGCGGCTTTACGGATCAAGGGACCGTCACGAACTATCTCGAATTGACCATCCACGGGCCGGTCGCCTACGCGACCGACGACAAGAAAGCGGCGACGACGCCGTGATCGGTGAATCGAACCGCACGTTTCTTACGTCTTCGGTTCGCACACGACGCGGAATCCAACATTGAAGACCTTCATCCAATAGGGATAGGCCTGGCGAATGCCCGACCGAGCTCGTTGGGGCCGATCGAAGAACGAGCCACCTCGGACGATTTTTCGACCGGTTGCATCCCCCCGCTCGCGACCGTCCTTCGAGCCATACGGATAGGGTTTTTCGCTCGATCGGGTCCACTCGGCGACGTTGCCGGCCATGTCGTAGAGCCCCCAGGGGTTCGGCCGTCGACTGCCTACCGGTTCCGTCACAATCGCGGCGTCATCGAAGCGCAAATTGGCCGTCCACGAGCCTTCCATAACCAGGTGATGGACACCTCCGGTAATCTGTTCGGCGTTCGGACCGACCGGACGTGAAAACTCGCGCCCGGCCAAATTGGCAAAATCCGTGGGGTCGGCGTCGACCGGCCCGAACCAGAGCGCCGAGTCGGACCCGGCACGAGCTGCCCATTCCCATTGCAGTTCCGTCGGAAGATGAAACGACCGGCCCGTTCGCCGGCTGAGCCACCGGCAAAAAGCACTCGCCTCGCTCCACGAGACCCGAACGACCGGTTGGAGGTCGTCGTTGAGCGTTAAGCCCTGGTCGTCACGTGAAGCGTGTCGCTTGTTGTAATAGCGCGAGTCATGTTCCGCGTCAAACAGCCGGTACATCTGATTCGTCACTTCCGTCGAACTGATCCAGAAGGCCTCGGTCACCGTAACGGCATCGACGGGCCGTTCGTCGGGCTCCCCATGCTCATCGCCGAGTGGAAAGTTACCGGCAGGGATTTTATGCAACGACAAGGTCACATCGGAATTCAGTTCGACCTGGAGACGCACACTGCCGAGCGCAGCCTGTCGCTCTTTGGCACTTTTTTCCGAGAACGGCCAGTCCGCGACGTTGGCCCGATGATGAACGGCCGGCGACGAGTTGCTTGCCGAGATCGTTACATTCGATGCCCCGCTAAACGGACTCACCGTCGGGACCGAATCGTAGTCGGTCGGCACGCCCCCGGTCAGATGGGCCAGCTCTCGTCGGCGTTTTGAACCTTCCTCGGGAACCGGCCATACTTCGCCCCAAGTACCGTGACAAGGAGCGTTGAGATCGATCCAGGTGATCAAGCGGTCCCACGCTTCGTCGTCAAGCTCAACACCCGCGTGTCCTTTGCGCAACATCTGGATCAGCTCGCTGGTATCCGCGTAATACGCACCCGGCTCGAGCAACGATGCATCGTCCTCGATGCCAACTCGCCGCAGATAACCGATCAACGCGTCGTAGGCAGGGCTATATTTCAGTCGACCATCGGTGGCCATCTTCATAGCCGGATCGAGTCGGCTGATCCCAAGATCGGAGATCATTCGTCCTTTGTATTCGGGACGCTGTTCGGCGCCGCGCAAGTCGGGGGCCGCACCACGCTGGGCACCGTTGTGGCATTCGGTGCAATATCGATCGAGTACCGGTTGAACTTCGCGCGCGAAGTCAAATCCCCGTGCAGGTCCATACCAGGGCTCCAGATCGCTCGGCTCACGCAAAGCCGCTCGCCCCGGCCTGGGGCTCGGACCGGACTCGCGCGGCGTTTCATGACATCCGGTGCAGGAGACGCGCTCGCCGGGCATGGCCGTGTACCAGCTGCGCATCAGTTGAACCGCCTTCCCCTCCCCATCCAGGGGCTGAATGGTAATGGGTGTGTTGGCCGGTACGCGAAACAGGGCCGAACCATCGTCTTCCACCGGTGCGGTACCCAGAATTCGCATGACTTCCCATGGACCGCCGTACCCGACTTTGTCCGGGCCGGCCAGGCCAGGGTACCCGAAATCGTACGCCGCGATCCTCAACCGATGAATCGTCCCGCGTGGAACACCGGCCAGTCCCCTGCCCCGATAGATGTCACCGATGTAAATGACCGCATCGTCACGCTCCAGGTCCACGCGGTCGGCGATCACCGGCGGACGCGGACGCGATGCCAGGGGCGTCGGTTCCAGCAGGGCCCAACCGGCGAGCGCCTTGATTTCGACCAGGTTATCAAACGCATCTGCGAGGTAAATGCCCCAGGGTGACTGCGCCGTCAATTGGGCCGCCACCAGATAGACTTTTTCATTCAGCGGATACGGGTGAAGAAACTTCGGCCAATCCTTCTGTACCAACACATCGCGAATCTGAGGGTCGATGGCCTGCCGGCTTCCCGACAATCGCTGGACCAGTCCGTCGGCCGCATGCCACCCTTCATTTGCGTCGATCACGACTAACTGACCCATCCGGTGCGGGCCGTGATAGCCGGACAATATCGACAGGAACCGGTCCGGCTGCCGCGGAATCGGACGAGTGAAGTAAAGCGAGTTGGGATACCACGAGTTGGATCCGTAAATCGATCGCTGCCCGGTCCCGTCCGGATTCATCACCATCAGTTGCCGCAGGTAGATGTGAACGATTCCCGCGTACTCCCAGCGGTTGTACAGTACCTGTCCGTTGGAAAGAACCGTGGGATGAAGGTCATGGTCCTGGTCGTAACAGAGACGCCGGACGTGGCCTCCGTTTGCATCCATGCGATAGAGGTTCGTCACTCGACGCCGGCCGTGCCAGCAGGGAACGGACTGGTAGCAGGCCGTCGAGCCGAAAATGACATCGCCGTTCGGCAAGTAGGTCGGGTCCATGCAGTCCACGTCACCCGGCAGCCGACTGACCTGCCTGGCATCGCGTTTCGAAAGATCCAGCTCCCAGATCTTCCAGTTCTCTTCATCCGACTGAGTGAACAACATTCGCTGCCCATCCCAATGGAGATCGAGCTCTCCCACGTAACCGCTTCCAGGTGGAGTGTAAACCGTCTGCAATCGAGCCTTCGGATCCGATAAGTCGAGAAGGGCAATCTCGTTCTCCCACCCGGTCAGCGATAACGAGCTGTTGCACTCATGGTTGCTGGGCATTCCAAGTTGCATGTCGCGGTTCGTCGCCGTCTGCTTCTTCGCGCGCCGCCCGGGGAAACGCCGCTTAACCACCAGGATCTTCAACTTGCGCAACTCGGGATTGGCCAACAGCGCTTCACGCGCCAATTGACTCAATGCTTGCCGCGACTCCGCCCCCTGGGCGTCTTTCGCCCGCTCAATCTTCGCCAGCCGAGCCAGGAACTCTGGAGCCCGCCGGTACTCAGCTCCGTACGTCGCCGTCAAGTCATTGATGGCTCGCCGAAGGCTCACCATCCGAGCCGAATGAATGGACGTCCCTTGGTCGGATACCGGAAGATCGGGCTCCACGGCAGACGCCGACAGCGTTGCGACAACCAGCAGGATTGGGGCCATCAGTCGCCGTAACACCAAACAAGGCGACACCAAACAAGGC
>CAYNDU010000296.1:3625-7250 GCA_964395615.1 uncultured Pirellulaceae bacterium
AACAAGGCATGGGCTGCTCCCAAAGGATAACGGGTGAGATCGACCGCCGCGCGATACGACTCCAGTGTAGTCACTATCCACCTAACCGCCACGACTGCGCCGAGGGCCACCCCATTGTAAGGTCGGTCGTCGCGTTGCGCTCTGACCACCCGGCACGGTTCTCGGTCGATCAGCGCTCTGGTCGATGAGGGACGCGGTCGGGCCGACCAACGTGACCGGTGCCGTACCAAATCCAAGTGACGGTCGGACAGGCGTGTCGTCCGGTCGGCGGTGAGCCACCGCGGGCAAACGGATTGGAGCCGAACGGTCACTGTGCGCAGGCAAGCCCCAAAAAATCTGGGACTGGAACATCGGGGACTGGAATGCTGGAAAAAACAACCCGATCAACTGAAGTACGGGGTGCTGGGCGGGGCGAGGCGGCGAGGGTTCGCGATGGGGCGGACGCCCGTGCATCGGTCGGTGGCCGGGCCCGCGATGACCGCCACCGCCCATGCTCGAAGGGCAATCGTGAGGCGGAAGCGGTAAGCCTCCTGCTCCATCACCGGGGACCACCGGCGGACTCGGATCGACGACAGGTGGATCAATCACGGGTGGATCAACCACGGGTGGATCGACGGGCGGAGCCGGGCTGATCGGACCGTCCAAAACCGACTGGATCCAGGAAGCAAACGCATCGACGCGCGTGTTGAACGCCATATCCCCCAGGCCGGCGTCGGGGACCGTGCCGCCCGACGTGACCGTCGCAACGAACAGTTGGCCGCCACGATCGAGCAGGCCGGGGCCGCCCGAATCGCCGGGTGCCGTGTTTGATTCTTGAGGATCGTCGAAATCCCAAATTACGAGCGTTTCGGTAACGGCATCGATGGTGGTCGTTCCCGACCGCTTCGTACCGAACCCTCCGCTACTACCATTGGCATCGCCCTGCTCACCAAAGCCCACAATGATGATCGTCTCGCCGACTCGAGGAACGTCTTCAAAGATCGGTAGAACGGGCGCCGCCAACACAGGCTCGGCCAACTCCAATACCGCGATGTCATTTGCCAGGGTACGAGGGTTGAAGTCTGGATGCGGGATGACCCGCGCCGTGCGGTACGACTGTCCGCCGAGCGTGAACAGTCCGTCCGTGTCCGACCCGATGGCCTCGGCACAGTGCCCGGCCGTGAGCACATGAAACGGACTGATCAAGGTTCCCGTGCAAAAATCGCCCAGCACCACGCTACCAACGATTCCAACCGACGGGAACTGTTCCGTCGGCTGGCCATTGATTATGCGTGGCGTAACGAACTGAGCGCATGCGGTCGCCGCCGTACCGGCCACGATCACCGTGGCGAAAGCAAACTGTTTGGCCCACACGAGTTGGAGCTCCTTCCTCGAATCGAAAACGACCGACCGGCACCTTCATCCACTCACGTCGGCGTCCCTGAATTGTATCCGATCGTGCTCCTCATCGGCAAGCGAATCGGTCGGGGCAAACAATTGGGCAGTCCACGTAGGCTCGCATCGTCATGACGCCCGTTCCCCCGTGTGAATCCCTTCGTCGATCCGACTTCCCAGGGCGCCTGTCGACGAGCCGCTCTACGCGTCGGTCGTCTGCGGCAAGTCACTCAGGTCGAAATTGCCGCCCGACAGGACGATCCCGACGCGTCGACCGGAGACAGCGTCGGCATGATCATGGAGCGCCGCGAGCGGCACGGCCCCGGACGGCTCGACGAGCAATTCGGCCGAATCCCACAATTGGCGCACGGCGCGGGCGATGGCCTCTTCTCTGGCCAGGAGGATGTTATCGACGAGTTGGCGGATGATTTCGAAGTTCCGTATTCCCAGGCTCGTTAGAAGTCCGTCGGCGATCGTCTGCGGACGAATGGACGGGACCAACCGGCCCGACTTCCAACTCCGGTATGCGTCGTCTGCACCGGCCGGTTCCGCCGCCCAGACATGGATTGCCGGGCGGATCGCTTTGGCGGCCACCGCCGTACCGCTCAACAGACCGCCTCCACCGACGGGCGTGATGACGAGGTCGAGATCAGGCACCTCATCCAGCAATTCCACGACCGCGGTCCCCTGGCCTGCGATAATGCGATCATCGTCGTAGGGGTGAATCAACGTTGCGTCCGTGTCGGAGACGACCTGTGCTGCCGCCGCCTCACGTGCGGCAAGTGTTGGCTCGCAGAACGTGATCTTTCCGCCGAAGTGTTTGACCGCATCGATTTTTTTCTTGCGAGCCGTGCTCGGCATCACGATGTAGGCGGGGATCCCTCGGCGAGCGGCGGCACGTGACAGGGCGGCAGCGTGGTTACCCGATGAATGTGTCGCCACTCCGCAAATCGCTTCCCGATCGGAGAGCGAAAAAACCGCGTTGCACGCGCCTCGTGATTTAAAAGCGCCCGCTTCCTGAAGATTTTCACACTTGAAGAACAGTTCGCAGCCGAACCGGTCATTGATCGCCTGGCAGGAGACAACGGGCGTACGTCGAATGTGGGGCGCTATGCGTTGATGGGCCGCGCATACCAAATCGTAAGCAATCATGAGCAGAGATCACAGACACCGCATTCTCATGAACCGGAAACGGCCCGAGCCTCGCTTGCCCGGGCCGTCGTATTCGTTCGCAGACGACGCAAAAACAATACGTCGATCGCCCGAAGAGCGACCGCCCACTCCCACCGGGCGGTCGTCAATGGTCGGCCTCGCGCCGAGACTACTCGGCCAGGAGTTTCTCGATCGTCGCGTGAATCGCCTTGGCGTTATCGGGACTCGAACCAACTTTGATGAGTTGAATCTTGCCCGAGCGATCGATCACGACAACCTCGGGAATTACGGTCACGCCGTAAGACTCGGACAACGTCCGGTCCTTCTGCACGGCGAGTACGTGGTGCAGATCATGGTGCTCAGCGAACTTTTTGAGCATCGACAGTTCATCCTCTTCGCTGACCTTGCCTTCCTCGGACCGTTTGATTCTCGCGTTCGCGTCGTCCCAAGTGTAGCGACCTTCCAACCGGCAGACGCCGATCATGACGAGACCTTTGTCCGAATACTGTTCGTACCACTCGCGCAAATGAGGAAAAGTGGCAATGCACGGGCCGCACCAGACCGCCCAGAAGTCGATTAAAACGACCTTTCCCTTCAGGTCCGATTGGGCAAGCGGCTTTCCGTTGACCCAGGCCGCCGCCTGCAGGGGCGCGGCGTCCTGACCGATTAAAGCGAAGAGCTTTCTCGTAGCCTCGACGGTTTGCTCGTATCGCTCCAGGGACCGCTCGATCGATTCAATCGATTTCGCAATCGACTCATCGTCCTTGGTCTTTTCACGGATCGACTTCACAACTTTGCGAGCATCGGCGATTTGCTGAGTCGCCTTGTCCGGCTCGGACCGAACGATCGAACTGATGCTTCTCAACACCTTGCTCGTGTACTTCGACAAGGACTCTTGATCGGCAGGGGTGTTTTCGAGCGCCTTGACAATCTCCGACAAGGGGATGCGAGCCAACGCGAACCTCGCACGGTAGGCCTTGATCGTCGACTCGGCACGACTCAAAAATGCCTTGGCTGCCGGTTGTTCCGGCTGGATTTTTGCCAGACTCTTTTCGAACGCGTCGAGCATCTTGTCGCCACGGTCCGGGTCATTTTGACC
>CAYNDU010000297.1:0-7240 GCA_964395615.1 uncultured Pirellulaceae bacterium
GAAAGATCGTCCCTCGCGGGACTCCCGATAAATCACGTGGATCCCAAACCCAGCCCTGACACGACATCCACCTGTGGTGTTTCTGTTGGTTGGCAATGTAGCGTTTGACATGCCCGACGCTTGACTGGCTCACCGAGAAACTCCCGTACGCGCTCGAGGAGTCCGGGACGCTCGGAGTGCGGAGGATCGAGTCGTCCGGCAGGAAAAGACAATGCTGTCTGAGAAAGACCGCGGCAAGCTGAAACCGCCTGTTCGTTTTCAGGGTACCATGCTTAAGAACCAGCTGCCGAATGGCAGTTTGACGGCGGCCGGCCCGGCGGCACGAGTTGGTCGCATGGAATAGAGTGTTTCCGCTGGAGCGTCTGTTCGACAGGACAATTCATGGTTGATTTGGCAATACAGACTGAGCACCTGACCAAGATGTACGGGGGTCGAGTGATCGCCGTCAATGATCTTGAATTGAAGGTGCCGGCCGGGGCCATCTACGGGCTACTGGGCCCGAACGGAGCGGGCAAGACAACGACGTTACGGCTCTTGTTGGGATTGCAGAAGCCGAGTGCCGGCTCGGCCCATGTGTTCGGAGATCAGTGCGGCCTGAACGCCACCCATGTTCGCCGCTCGATCGGCTATTTGCCGACCCATCCCACATTCCCTGGGCACCTTCGACCGGTCGAGTATCTCGACCTGTTGGGTAAACTCAATCGTATGCCTCGCCAGGAGCGACGGCCGAGGCTTACGTCGCTGCTGCGGGCCGTCGGTCTGCTGAACGCCACCGAGCGTCGGATCGGTACTTTTTCGACCGGCATGCGCACTCGGCTGGGTATCGCGGCATCTCTTCTAGCAGATCCGCCGCTACTGCTATGGGACGAGCCGACAGCGGGCCTTGATCCGGCAGCTCGTCGTTTCACTCTAGACTTGATCGGCCAGTTGTCCCAGACGCGCACGATTGTAGTGGCGACACACATTCTGAGTGATATTGATCAGATATGCGACCACGTGGGCGTCATGCACGAGGGGCGGATGATTTTCAGCGGCTCGATGTGCGACATGAAACTGCGACTCAAACAGGACGATTTTCGTTTGGATCTGGATGGCTCGACCGATCAATTTGAGGGGTTGTTGGAGCGATTGGCAGAACTGCCCGGCATCCAGGCAGACCGTCCGGAGCCGAAGGCGGTAGTGATCGCTGTCGGCGAGGGGCGCAGCCGGGCGGCCGCGATGGGTGAGGTGTTGAAGCAGGTGGAGGCGAGCGGGCTGGTTCTTCGAAGTATTGGGTCTGGACAGAACGAAACGGAAAACGCTTACTTGCAGTTATTGCAGGAGGATCACGCACATGGCTTCCGGCGGTTTAGTCTCGAGAATTCAGCTGCCGCTGATGCCGACGCTGGCCATCCTGACGCATGAACTGCGTAGTCTCTACGCGAGTTGGCTTGTCTGGATCTGGTTGGCAGCGACGGCACTGTTGTCGTTCCTGTTGCTGGCTACCGGCTGGGGACAACTTGAGTCGTCCGTGCTCATCTCGACCCTGCTGTTTCCGTTTCTTGTGATTCCCTGGTTTTTTGTCATCTTGATGTTGGGTATCAGTCCGATGACCGGTACTCGGCTCGATTCACTGGCCGATGGAATACTGAGTCGACCCGTCACTCGATACGAGTATCTCATTGCGTCGTGGATGGCACGTGTACTGGTCGTGTTATCGGTTTACCTGGTCGTCATGTTGCCATTTGTTGCGATTGCAGCTTTTGCTCGACGCCCTGTGGCGGCGAGCCAGGTAACGTGGTATGGCGTGACGGCCGCGATTGGCGTCGTCGGCCTGGTGCAGGTCTTTCTTGTGACCGTTGCCTATTTTGCCGGTACGGCTCTCAGGCGACCGATTCTGGCGGCGGTTATCGTGGTCTTCGTCTGGTTTCCGATTAACGGCGTGCTCCACACGCTATCACTGGAGGAGTTTTCGCCGATCAGTTTAAGCCAATCGCTACCGACATTGTTGCAGTCCACCTGGGGTCCGGACGACGGAAAACCTGAGGCAGAAGCGGTGAACGTGGAGGCGATGAGTCGCCAGGCGGCCCAGTTTCTTAGCGTCCTATCCGGTGCTGGTGCCCCACCGGCTCAGCCGGAGGGCGGATTCTACGAGCGAGGGGATTACCACGACCTGTCGATTGGCCGAGTCGTGCTCGGCTACAGCCTCCCGACGATCGGATTGCTGGCCCTTACATTTTTCCTGTTCTGTTGGCGTGATTTGTAGTTGGCGGACTCTTGCACTGACCTTCGCCTGTTGGATCGTGCGGCAAGGAGACGAAACGGACTTGTCGTCCGGCGGGTGCGTCGAAGTGAGTCGTCAAGTGGTGAACGATTAATATTCCGTGTTGGAGGATTTTTCCATGTGGGCGAAAAGACATCAGGTCGTGTTGGTTCTTGTTGCGTTGTGGTCAGTACCCAACCTGCGAGCGGCGGAAACACTTCCACCGGCTGCAGCCTGGGTGCCGGCCGAAGCAATACTTTCGATTCAGGTGACGGACCCGGGAGCGTTGATTGACCGTGCTTACTCGGACGACGTCGTCGGCCTGATCACTTCGTTGCCATTCTACAAACAGGCTATGAGTCAGCCGGAAGCTGCCCAGGCTGTGGATTTTGTAAAGTTTCTCGAGTACAAGCAAGATGCCAAGCTGCCTGAAATACTCAGAAAACTGACAGGCGGCGGTATTACACTGGCCGCCGGACCCAACGAGGAATTCCTGCTCATCGTTGATGCACAGGACGCAGACGTCTTGAGCGAAGTTCATGAAATGATCCTGAATATGGTCAAAGGGGGAGAAAACGGCGGCGGCGGGCAGATCGCGTCGGCCGAGTACAAGGGCGTTACCGGCTGGACCGTTGGCAACAACGAAGCGCATGCGATCATCGGAAATCGTTTTGTTATGGCCAACAAACCGGAGATTCTGAAGGCAGTGATCGATATGCGCGAGCGGGCATCGAACAGTACGCTCGACCAGCTGCCTGCCTACCAGGAAGCAACTGCCGCGCTTGGCAAGGCAAACGTAAAACTGTATGCGAATATGGCCGTCTTGAAACAGGCTCCCGATTTCGGTAAGGGGTTGGAGGAAAGTGACAACCCGTTGACACGCCTGTTGTTCGCGCCGGTGCTCGACGCCATCAAGCAGACGAACTGGCTGGCGGGCGGACTGACCGTCGAAAAGGAACAAGTTGAACTGGAATTTGTTGCGGACGGGATTCCCACGGAGGCGAGTTCTTTTGCCGTTCCGGATAAAGAGGGCCGGGGTGCGATGCCGAATCTGGTCGTGCCTGGGCAGATCGCCGGATTCAGTTTCTATCGCGATCTGCACCGATTCTACGCGGCGAAGGACGAACTCTTTCCGGAGAGGACGTCCGGCTTGATCTTCTTCGAAAACATGATGGGGATCTTCTTTACCGGGCGCGATCTTACTGAAGAGGTACTGGCCGAAACGATGCCGGATGTTCGGCTGGTTGTGGCCGAACAGAAATTCGAGGAAGAAAAGGGGATTCCCGTTCCGCAGTTTCCCGGGTTTGCATTTGTCGTTCAGCTGAAGCATCCGGAGAAATTTCAGCCGGTCGTCGAGGAAGCATGGCAGAAAGCAATCGGGCTCGTCAATTTCACGCGAGGCCAAAATGCGCTTCCAGGACTGATTATCGATAAATCGATCGAAGGCGATACGAAGTACACGACGGCCGCATTCTCGGCTGCCGACGAATCCGACAAGTCGGCCGCAGACGTGCGATTCAATTTCCAGCCGTCGATTGCCATACAAGGTAACCACCTGATTCTGAGCTCCAGCGATGCCCTGACGCGGGACCTGATCCGGGCTCTATCCAAGGAGCATGACGACAATACGCAACCGACCGCCGGAACGGATGTCGTTGGACTGCTCAATGGACCGGCCTTGCGTTCGATCCTGGAAGCCAACCGGGACATCCTGGTGAGGCAGAGCATGGTGGAAAAAGGTAACTCAAGAGATCAGGCCAGTGGTGAAATCACGGCCTTGCTGACGGTCCTTGATTATCTGCGTGAACTGAGGATCGAGACGTCCAATGACGGTCAACTTGGCCGACTGCGTTTTCAACTCGATTACCACCTGCAATGAACCGATCGGAGTAGCAGACAACTCGGCGCGTCGACCGTCGAGTTGTCTGCCGGAGATGTGTTTGGAACATGCCGGTGATCGGACGAACGGTGATGATCCAGTCATGGTGTGTCCCACAACGATACTCAATGTGCGAGGGCCAAGCGAATGACAAAGGGTGAAACGACGGAGGCGACGACGGTAGTGGTCCCAGAGCCGACGCTCGACCTGCCTCTGCACGATCCGGACTGGGCGTGGGCCGAGTATCAGCCGGACAAACGGCGTCCCTGGACGCTCACGCTCGTCGGGCATTTGTATCGCCGAGCCGGCTTTGGCCCGACATCCGAACAACTTGAACAGGGCCTGGAAGACGGACCGAAGAAGACCGTTTCGCGGTTGGTTCGTGAGCCCGATACGCTGGCCGAGTTCCAAGAAACGTTTGACCGGGACGTCGATGCAGTCGCCAGGTCGGGCGGAACCGATTCGTTGCGCGCCTGGTGGTTGAGACGAATTCTTGATTCTCCCTTTCCGCTTCAGGAGAAAATGACCCTGTTCTGGCACAGCCATTTCGGGGTGGCCAATCGACGAGTGAAGGATGCGGGACTGATGATGCGCCACGTGCGCACGTTGAGACAATTTGCACTCGGCTCCTACCGAGACCTGCTGGAATCGGTCGCCAAGGATCCGGCCGTGCTGTTGGCTGTCGATGCGTCGTCGAGTCGAAAAGCTCGGCCTAATGAGAATTTCTCCCAACAGTTGATGGACCAGTTCAGCTTGGGACCAGGGAACTATGGGGCCGAAGATGTCCGCGAAGCGGCACGAGCCATGACCGGTTGGTTTGTCTTCCGAGGTCAGTTGCGTTACTTGGAACACGAACACGATGTCGGGACGAAACGCGTTCTGGGACAGGCCGGTCGCTGGACTCGAGAAGACGTTATTCGAATCGTACTCTCTCAGCCGGCAACGCCGAGAAACCTGGCCCGAAGACTCTACCGCTGGTTCGTCTCCGAAGTCGATCAGCCTGACAGCCGACTCATCGATCCGCTCGCCAAGATGCTGGCCGATCAGTACCAGGTCGGAGGGGTCGTGGAGCGCATTCTGCGTTCCAACCTCCTTTATTCGACAGCCGCGATCGGCCGCCGAGTGAAGAGTCCGGTCGAGTTTGCGACCGGGATCGTCCACGCATTTGGAGGCAGGCTCCCGACCGTACCGCTCGCCGCAGCACTGGCCGACATGGGGCAGAGTCTGTACGATCCGCCCACCGTTAAGGGATGGTCCGGTGGAAAGGACTGGCTCAATGCGGTCACGCTCGTTCAGCGGCGTCGTCTGGCCGGACAGCTCCTGTCCGATTCAAAACCCTATGAGGGGCGCTTGGATGTTGACGGATGGATCAAACGCCGGCACCTGACCGACCGGAAGGACGCGGCCGAAGAACTCGGGAAACTACTCCTTGGCGGTGGCGTACCCGACTCGCTTAGACACGCACTGAGCGAAGGACGGCGATCGGGCGGGTCGGACGACCTGGGGCAATGGGTTCGGAAAGCGGCCCTGCAGTTGATTCAATTGCCCGAGTTCCAACTCGGATGACCGGCTGTGCGGTGCCGTCGTTGGATGGTGCCGGGTACTTTGGAAAGGTGAGATGCGGCGTTTTTCGTTGCAGGTCGAATCGAACGATTTGGGAGCAAGCTATGGACTATTCGAGACGTGGTTTTCTGCGGACCGTGGTCGGAAGTTCGACCGTCGCGTCGCTGGCGCCGACCGTGCCGGCGTTTCTACAGCGGACGGCACTGGCCGACGCCGGTTCGGGTGAAACGAGCGAAAACGTGTTGGTCGTCCTTCAGCTGAGCGGTGGCAATGACGGACTCAACACCATTGTCCCGTATTCCGATGACGTTTACGGTCGAAGCCGACGGACTCTCCGATTGGGGCCAAAAGACGTCATAAGAATCGATGACTTTCTTGGCTTCCATTCTCAGATGCCCGGTTTCAAACGCCTGTTGGAGAAGGGGCAACTATCGATCGTACAAGGAGTCGGCTACCCACAGAACGACCGTTCGCACGACGTGGCACTTCGCGATTGGCATACGGCCCAACCAGGTGACTCGGCCTGCCAGACCGGGTGGATTGGCCGAGCGGCCGATCTCGTCAGCCATTCTCCGGACACAAGCGTTCCCGCCGCATTCGTGGGTCCGATCGCCTTGCCTTATGCTCTGAATTCCGAGTCGACCGTTGTTCCCGCCATTCGGCAACTCAACCAACTCGCCGTCGGCCCCTCCAAGGCCGAGGCCTACGCAGTTTCCGAACCGCTGCCGTCCGGTGGTTCGTTGTTGGAAGACGTTCGAAAGCTGAACATGAAGGCGATGGAGTTCGATCGTCGTATCAGCGACGTGCTTCGTGACGATCAAAAGACACGCGTATATCCTCGGTTCACATTGGCCGGTCATCTGCGCCAAGTGTCTCAACTGATTCGCGCCAACCTGGGGATCCGCATCTTCTTCGTCGAACTCGGCGGCGGCGGGATCGGTGGGTTTGATAACCACGCCAACCAACGCGATAACCATGCTGCTCTCCTGCGCGAGATGTCGGAATCGATCACCGCCTTTGCCGAAGACCTGGCCCAACAGGGCTCTCTGCCCCGAGTGATGCTAATGACGTTCTCTGAGTTTGGACGCACCGTTTCTGAAAACGGTCGGCGAGGCACGGGGCATGGTTCGGCCGCCCCTGTGTTCCTGGTCGGTGGAAGTTTGAAACCAGGTCTGCACGGTCGCCACCCGTCGCTCACCGACCTGGTGCAAGACGCTCCCAAATTCCATACCGATTTCCGACGCCTCTATGCAACCGTGTTGCAGGACTGGCTCGGTTACGATGCTCGAACCGTGCTCGGTTCCAAGTACTCATCGCTTGAACTGCTGGCCTAGCAAGTCCACGGAAAGCGCCGGAGGACGTGTTATTCGTCCCAATGGGCATCGGGTGCAGGAACGGACTTTTTTTAGGTGGACGTATTCAGCGCGATCTTGACGTTCGGGCGATTGGGATTCCCTGGGTGTTCTTCCAGGTGTTTCCGTAGTCGGTCGTCGTCGCACAGAGGGGCGACATAAATGTCGCACAGAGGGGCGACATAAATAGGGAGAATTTCCTCG